>DASPYC010000311.1:0-2218 GCA_035636955.1 Casimicrobiaceae bacterium | reverse complement strand
GGGAGCGTCGATTGACATGGGACGAGCTCGACGCGCGCAAGATTGCCGAGGATCGGCTTCGCGAATTGGTCGACAGCGTCAATGCGCTATCGAGTGTGCAGCAAGCGCTCGGGAAAACGCAGAGCGACTACGAGCGCGTGCTTGCTGAAGTGCGCGCTGAGCTCCTTCAGACTCAGGCCGCCTTCCATCGCGAAGCCGCCGCACATGAAGAAACGCGCGCGCGGCTCGCGTATCGTGAAACGCTGCCCGGCTGGCTGCGCTGGCCGCTGGGCGTGGCGCGGCGCAGACTGGTGGTGCGCGGATGACAACCCCGATCGACGTGATCGTTCCCGTATTTCGCGGGTTCGATGCGACGCGCCGGTGCATCGAAAGCGTACTGTCGTCCTCCGTCGGGGTGCCCTACGAGCTCGTCATCGTCGACGATGCGAGCCCCGAGCCGCCAATCGTGGACTATGTTAGCGATCTTGCCGCACGCGGACGCGCAACGCTCATTGTCCAGCCGACCACGAAGGGCTTCGCCGCGGTGGTGAATCGTGCCTTCGCCCTGCACCGCGATCGCGACAAGGTCGTGCTCCAAGCCGACGCCGAGGTTGCCGGCGATTGGCTCGATCGATTGGAGCAGCACGCGAGTGCGCAGGGGATCGGCGTCGTCGGCACGTTCACCAACGCCGTCGGTGCGGCGATATATCTACCACGCACGAACGACCATTCGCTTCCCGACGGTTACACGACCGCGACGCTCAACGCACTGTTCGTGCATGCGAATGGCGGTCAAAGCGTCGCGCTACCGATGGTCCACGGACCGTGCCTCTATTTCCGGCGCGAGTGCGTTGCCGCGGTCGGGTCGTTCGACGCCGCGCTGCTGGGCAGCGACTACGGCGTGGAGATCGACTTCTGCCTTCGGGCCGACAGCGCGGGCTTTCGCCATCTCGTCGCCGGCGACGTATTCGTCGGACACCTGGGGCACACGTCTTTCGGCGAAGACGCATCGAGCGAGCTTGCGGAGCGCGCGCGGCATGCACTTTCGAAGCTGTACCCGTCATATCCCGAGCAGGAGCGAGCGCTTGCGAGGAACGATCCGACGCAAACCTTCGCGCGACGCGTCGATCTGTTGCGGCTTGCCGAGTTGCCAAAGCAGATTCTGGTTTTCATCTCGCATCAATGGGGTGGCGGCATTCGCCGCTACATGAACGATCTTGCTGCGCTGGTCGCTCTGCACGCGGAAGTGCTCTACATCGAGCCGGCCGAAGAGAACCTGGTAAAGCTCTACTGGCCGCGCGAGGGAGAAAGCTTTGCCGCGTACTTCCGCTTCCCCGACGAGCTGCCGCTCCTCGCCGATGTGCTGAGGGCGATTGGTGTCGCGCGATTGCATTTCCATCACGTGCACCGCTTGCCGCGCGCGATTCTGGACTTGCCCGCCACCGTTGGCGTGCCGTTCGACTGCACGCTGCACGACTATTTTGCGATTTGTCCGCAGTACCATCTCGTCACCGAAGACGGTCATTATTGCGGCGAGCCCGATGCGGTCGGCTGCACCGGGTGTCTCGCGCGGCGGCCCGGCCAATGGGGCCTCGACATCAACGCGTGGCGCGGCGCGTTCGGACAGTTTTTGCGCGGAGCCGACCGCTTGATCGCGCCGTCACACGACGTCGCGCAGCGAATCCATCGCTATTTCCCCGAGCTGACGATCAATGTGTGGCCGCATCCGGAAAACTCGTCCGAGCAGCCGAGGCGCGTCGCGCGCGTCGTCATCCTCGGCAATCTCTCGCCCGCCAAAGGCCTTCATGTCGTCGCCGCCTGTGCCGACGATGCGCGCAAGCGCGATTTGCCGCTGACATTTCGCGTTCTCGGTTCGACAACGGAGCCGATGCGGCAATTTCCCGATGCGCCGCTGACGATCCACGGTCAATACGACGATGCCGATCTCACGCAATTGTTGATGGCGGAAAATCCTGACGTGATCCTGTTTCCCGCGCAGGTCCCGGAAACGTACGCCTACACGATGTCGGTTGCGCTCGCGTCGGGCGCTCCCATCGTCGCATCCGCCCTCGGTGCATTGCCGGAACGCCTGACCGGTTATCCGCGGAGCGTCACGGTCCCATGGAACGCGGCCGCGGCCGAATGGAATAGCGCGCTGTTGTCGGCGGCGGGCGTTGCGGCGCGCGCTCCGCTGATCGATCGTCCTCTACGTGTCGTGTCGTGATGGACGCGGATCGAT
>DASPYC010000310.1:0-3305 GCA_035636955.1 Casimicrobiaceae bacterium | reverse complement strand
CCTCCGGCGAAGTAGCGGCATTGAATTCGTCATCGACACGCCGATGAGCGCCGCCGCCACCGTTGCCGCTTCATTCGATCCGGCGCTCGTCGCGCGCATTCCGTACGCGTTTGCGCAAACCCACGGCGTGCTTGCGTACGGAAATGAAGGCGAATCCGTCGTCGTTCTGCTGCGTCCTGACGCGACCGTCGACGGCATCGCCGAAGTGAAACGCGTTTTAAATCGACCGCTGCTGACGCGCGCGATCGCCGCCGAAGCGTTCGCTGCGGAGCTCGCGCGCGCCTACAACCAGGGTGGCGGGTCACTCGCATGGAGCGATAACGCCGCGAACGAGAGCGACCTCACGCGGTTGTTGCAGGATCTGCCGCCGGCGGAAGATCTGCTCGATACGGGAGCGCAGGCGCCGGTCATCCGCATGATCAACGCGCTGTTGCTGCAGGCGCTGCGGGAGCGCGCGTCCGATCTTCACTTCGAGCCGTACGAGGGGCGCTCGGTCGTCCGGTTTCGCGTCGATGGCGTCTTGCGCGACATCATCGAGCCGCCCCGCGCATTGCATGCCGCGCTCGTGTCGCGTCTCAAGATCATGGCGAGTCTCGATATCGCGGAAAAGCGCTTGCCGCAGGACGGGCGGATTGCGTTGAAGCTCGGCGACAAGCAAGTCGATGTACGTGTCTCGACATTGCCGACCGGCGCGGGCGAGCGCGTCGTGCTGCGATTGCTGGACAAGGATTCCGCGCGGCTCGATCTGACGGCGCTCGGCATGCGCGACGACACGCTCGCCAACGTCGACCGCTTGATCCGCGAGCCGCATGGCATTCTGCTCGTGACCGGTCCGACGGGTTCAGGCAAGACGACGACGCTCTATGCCGCGCTGTCGAGACTGCCGCGCGATACGACGAACATGATGACGGTGGAGGATCCGATCGAGTACGCGCTCGACGGCGTTGCGCAGACCCAAGTCAGTCCGCGCATCGAGCTCACGTTTGCGCGCGCGCTTCGCGCAATCCTGCGCCAGGATCCGGACGTCATCATGATCGGCGAGATCCGCGATCTCGAAACGGCGCAGATCGCGGTCCAAGCGTCGCTCACGGGTCATCTCGTTCTCGCGACGCTGCACACGAACGACGCGGCAAGTGCAGTGACGCGCCTCGCCGACATGGGCGTCGAGCCGTATCTGCTGGCGTCGAGCCTGCTCGGCGTGCTCGCGCAACGATTGGTGCGCACACTTTGTCCTGCCTGCCGCGTAGCGGCTACCCCTTCGGCGGGTGAATCCAAGCTCCTCGCCGATCTCGGCCTTTCTCCAACGCAGGCCGTGTGGAATGCGCCGGGCTGCGCCGCATGCAACGACACCGGTTATCGCGGCCGCACCGGCGTTTATGAATTGCTGATCGTCGACGAATCGGTTCGACGCCTGATTCACGACGAGGCGGGGGAGCCGAAGCTCCGTGACGCCGCCGTCCGCGCGAACATGCGGACGCTACGTGCCGACGGCGCGCGATGGGTAAGCGAAGGTGTTACGTCGCTCGCCGAGCTCGTGCGCATCACGCGCGCTCAGTAACCGAGTAACTTCCGGCTCATGTCTGCGTTTCGCTGGGAAGCGGTGGACGCGCAAGGCCGGCTGCGCCACGGGTTGCTCGATGCCGACACGGCGCGCGCGGCGCGCGACCGGCTTCGCGCCGACGGCCTTACGCCGACCGCCGTCGAATCCGCGCCCGATCGCGGCGATCCTCTGGCGCAAACACGGTTGCCCGCCGACCAAGTCGCGCTTTCGACGCGTCAGCTCGCGACGCTTACGCAATCGGGAATGCCGCTCGATCAGGCATTGAGCGCAGTGGCCGAGCAGGCGGACCATCCGAAAGCCACGCGCATTTTCACTGCATTGCGCACACACATTGCGACCGGCGAGTCGCTGCCGATTGCCCTGGCGCGCTTTCCTCGCACGTTTAGCCCGCTTTATCGCGGACTCGTCGCGGCGGGGAGCGAAACCGGAAGACTCCCCGACGTTCTCGAACGGCTCGCCGATTATCTCGAGGCGCGCGCCGCGCTACGTCAAAAATTCACGACGGCGCTGATCTATCCGGTACTGGTAACGCTGATCGCGCTCGCAGTCATCGCCGTTCTGCTGACCTACGTCGTGCCGCAAGTGGTGTCGGTCTATCAGCAGAGCCGGCAGACATTGCCATGGCTCACGCAGGCGTTGATCGCGACGAGCGACTTCTTTCGTGCGACCGCTTGGCTTTGGCTGGCGCTGATCGTGGGCGGCATCGTCGCATTTGCGCTCGCGTATCGTCGCGTTGTGTTTCGAGCGCGCGTTCATGCCTTCCTGCTGAAGGTGCCGGGACTCGGGAAATTGCTGCGCAGCCTCGATACGGCGCGCTTTGCGAGCACGCTGGCGATCCTCGTGGCGAGCGGTGCACCGCTGTTGCGCTCGCTCGACGCGGCGAGCGAGGTTGTGCGGATGATGCCGCTGGCTCGCGCGGCGAAAGCGGCGGCGGCGCTCGTGCGCGAAGGCGTTTCATTGTCGCGCGCGCTCAAGGAACAAAACGTGTTTCCGCCGGTTCTCATTCATCTGGTGGGCAACGGAGAGCGCAGCGGTTCGCTGGCGCCGATGCTCGAGCGCGCGGCGGGTGAGCTCGAGCGCGAAGCCGAGCGGCGTCTGGTGTGGGTGACGGCGCTGATTCAGCCGGCGCTGATTGTCGCGATGGGCGCAATCGTGCTCGTCCTGGTGCTCGCGATCATGCTGCCGATTGTGACGATGAACCAGTTGGTACGGTGATCTCGGTGCGTTCTTTTGGTTTTTCGCTTCGCGTCGCGGCGATCGCTGTCGTCGTCGTATTTTTTTGTGGATGCGCGAAGGAGGAGTCAGCGGAGAAGTTCGATCCCGCGCGCGACGCAGCCGGCGACGTTGCGAAAGCCGTGGCGCTCGCCAAGGCGCAAGACAAGCGCGTCATCGTGGACGTCGGCGGCGAATGGTGCTCATGGTGCCATCTGCTGGATAACTTCATTGCGAGCAACGATGACGTCAAATCGCTCGTCGATTCGCGCTACGTGTGGGTCAAGGTCAACTACTCGAAGGAAAACAAGAACGAGGCCTTTCTATCGCGCTGGCCGAAAGTCGCGGGGTATCCGCATCTCTTCGTGCTCGACGCCGATGGCAAGCTATTGCATTCGCAGGACACGGGCGAGCTCGAAGGAGGCAAGTCGTATGACAAGGCGAAGTTTGTCGCGTTCGTTCAGCGCTGGGCTTCATAGCGGCGCACCTCACGCGCGTGCGGCCAGCGCGCCGAGCTGAGATTCCTGTCGTG
>DASPYC010000309.1:0-4096 GCA_035636955.1 Casimicrobiaceae bacterium | reverse complement strand
TTCTCAATCAGCGCAAGATAAGCGATTTCGATGCGCTTGGAATCGGCACCCGGCGCAATATCAAGATAGTCATAGTGCGTATAGTTCACGAGTTGCTCCCTGTCTGAGTCGGTTTTGTCTGTTTGATCCAACGCCGACGATTGAGCAGCAACCGTGCCACGTGTGCGCGCCGCCGGTCGGCAACGCGCTAACTCGTTGAAGTGACAAGAAGCGATTGTCGTTATCGCGGCGAGTTGTTCACCACGAATACGCAGCGAATCGAACTTGTAAGCTACCGCGAAAGCCGCAACGACGAATGTCAGATGACTGCGAGCGGCTTCGCGTGCGCGGGCGGCGGAAATGCGGCGTCGAGTGCTGATTGAACGTGTGTGGAGAGCGCGACGTCTGCCGCTTTGCGATTCTCGCGCACGTGTGCTGCTGTCGACGCCTTGGGGATCGCCATCACGCGTCGCCTCATCAACCACGCCAGCGCAACTTGCGCCGGCGTTGCGTTCGCTTCGCGCGCGATCGCGTGAAGCTTGCGGCTTCGCAAGAGGTCGCCCTGCCCCACCGGCGAATACGCCATGATCGCCATCCGACGTTCGCGACAGAGCGCGGCCAGGCGCCATTCGATCGCCCGTTCGCCCAAGTGATATAGGACCTGGTTCGCTGCGCACTGCTCCCCGTCGGGAATGGCGAGCAGCTCTTCGATGTCGTCGACGTCGAAGTTGGAAACACCCCAGCGGACGATCTTGCCGTCGCGCCGGAGTCGCTCGAATGCTCCGACCGTTTCCGCCAACGGGATCCGGCCGCGCCAGTGCAGCAGGTACAAGTCGAGTCGATCGGTTGCGAGGCGCTTGAGACTGCGCTCACAGGCGGCGATCGCGCTTTTGGCGCCGGCATTGTGCGGATAGACCTTGCTGACAAGAAAAACGCGATCACGCTGTCCGGCGATGGCTTCCCCCACCAACGCTTCAGCGCCGCCGTCGCCGTACATCTCGGCCGTGTCGATAACGGGCATGCCGAGCTCGACACCCAGACGCAGTGACGCGATCTCGGCGTCGTGGTCACGTCCTCGCTCGCCCATCCGCCATGTGCCAAGTCCAAGCGCAGGAACGCGAACGCCATCGGGCATCGCGACCGTCCGAATAGCCGAACGGGTGCTCATCGGCAAGGCAACCGTGGATTCACCTGACCCCCGAGTACAATTTCAGCATGCCGCTTGATTCCATTCCCATCAATTCGACTCGTCGCATCGTTCGTGCCGCGTGCCCGCACGATTGTCCCGACACATGCGCAATGCTCGTGACCGTCGAGGACGGCAAGGCAGTGGATATCCGCGGCGATCCGACGCATCCGACGACAGACGGCAAGCTGTGCACGAAAGTGGCGCGCTACCTCGATCGTACCTATTCGCCCGATCGCGTTCTTCATCCGATGCGCCGCATCGGTCGTAAAGGCGAAGGGCGCTTCGCGCGCATTTCGTGGGACCAAGCGCTGGACGAGATTGCCGAGCGCTTCACCGCGATCGCCGGGTCGCACGACGGAGCGCAGGCGATCGTGCCATACAGCTACTGCGGCACGATGGGGCTGATTCAAGGCTCTTCGATGGACCGCCGTTTCTTCCATCGGCTCGGCGCATCGTTGCTCGATCGCACGATTTGCGCGACCGCCGGCAAAGCAGGATGGGTTTCGGTGATCGGCGCATCGGTCGGCATGGACCTCGAGCAATTCGAGAACAGCCGCCTGATCCTTATCTGGGGCAGCAATCCAATCACGTCGAATCTTCATTTGTGGACGCGCATCCAGGAGGCGAAGCGCCGCGGTGCGCGTCTCGTGGCGATCGATCCGTATCGCAGCGCGACGGCAGAGAAGTGTCATGAGCACATTGCACTCCTGCCGGGAACCGACGCTGCGCTTGCATTTGGCGTTATGCATCTGCTGATCGCGGACAAGATGCTGGACCGCGATTACATCGACCGCTACGCCGTTGGATTCGACGCGCTCGCGGTGCGTGCGGCAGAATGGACGCCGGATCGTGTTGCCGCGACGTGCGGCATTCCGGTCGAACAATTGCTGCGCCTCGCTAGCGATTACGGCACGCTTAGGCCGGCCGCGATCCGCCTCAATTACGGGATGCAACGTGCGCACGGCGGTGGTAATGCAGTGCGCGCCGTCGCGTGCTTGCCGGCACTCGTCGGCGCCTGGCGCGATCCTGCGGGCGGTGCACTGCTGTCCTCGTCGGGTACCTTTCCGATCGACCATGTCGCACTGGAGCGCCCCGACCTCATGCGCGGTACGCCGCGGAGGATCAACATGTCGGCGATCGGCAATGCGCTGCTGGACGCGAACGATCCGCCGATCCGCGCAATCTTTGTCTACAACTCGAATCCGCTCGCCGTCGCGCCCGACTCCGCGAAAGTGACGCAGGGTTTCGCGCGCGACGATTTGTTTTGCGTCGTCCACGAGATCTTCCAGACCGACACCGCTGATTACGCCGATATTCTGCTGCCGGCGACGACCCAGCTCGAGCAAACCGACATTCATTCCAGTTACGGTCATCTTTACGCGCTGGCGAATAACGCCGCGATTGCGCCGCTCGGCGAGGCGCTTCCAAATACCGAGGTCTTCCGCCGTCTTGCCGCGAAGATGGGGTTCGACGAACCATGTTTCGCCGATAGCGATGAAATGCTCGCGCAACAAGCGTACCGCTGGGATGATCTGCGGGCGAAGGGACTCGATTGGGAAACGCTGAAACGCGACGGCTGGCAGCGGTTGAACGTCCCGGCGGCGTACGCCCCATTTGCACACGGTAATTTCCCGACAACGTCGCGCAAGTGCGAATTCTGGTCGGACAAACTCCGCGCGCAGGGCCAGGATCCGTTGCCCGCAGTCGTATTGCCGCGCGAGTCCGCGGCAACGAATATGGCGCTCGCTCAACATTACCCGTTGGCGTTCATTTCGCCACCGGCGCGCCATTTCCTGAATTCGTCGTTCGCTAACCTTCCGGCGTTCGTCGCTGAAGAAAAGACGCCGCGGCTGGAAATCCATCCCGATGATGCGCATCAGCGCGGCATCAGTACCGGTGATGTCGTGAGAATCTTCAACGATCGCGGAGCGTTCACCGCTGCCGCACGCGTTACTGACCGAGCGCGTCGCGGTGTCGTCGTCGCGCCGTCGATCTGGTGGCGCAAGCTGTCGACCGATGGCGAAAATGCGAATGCTGTGACCGGTCAGGCGCTGACGGACCTTGGTCGCGCGGCGACGTTCTACGACTGCCTGGTTGAAGTCGCGCCGGCTCACGCTTGAAAGAAGTCAGCCTTTATAGGTCACGACGCGACCCCACAGGCTCTTGGTTCCCCAGATACCAGAGCGCAGCGACTCAAGTTGCACGATCTGGCTGTGGTCAACGAATAGATTGACTTCGGGGCCGTAGTTCTTGATGTACCAGGGAAAAACTTCCGGGTCGGCGGCCTCGAACATCACCTGATCGAGCGGAAGAGCGTCGATGATCGCCGCAACCGCATCCGTTCGCCATGCCTTGACGTTCTCGGTGATGCCTTCCGATTCGATCATGATCATGTAGGCGCCCGCGTCGAGAAAACGCTTGGCTTGCGCGACGGCGCGCTTTGGATCGCGCGTTCCTTCAGCTTCCAGTTCGGCAACCGATGAAGCGCCGCCAGCGCCAAACTGAATGCCCACCTCGGGCTTGGCCTTCAGATCGGCCTTGCGGACCTTTTCGACCAGACGTAACCAGTCGTCGTCCGGAATACTGATGAAGCCGCTCGAGATTTCGACGATGTCGAATCCCAGCAACTTGCATTCGTGGATGTAGCGATCGACTGCCTCGGGGCCGAGCGTTAGCACGTGCTCGATGAAGCCGCCCGTCGATACCAGCACATCATAGGAATGGCAAACCGCGATCAATTGTTTAAGTGCTTGCCGAGGCATCAGGCTGAATGACCCGCCCGCGAATTTGAGCGCATCGACGTATGCGCCCATCGTTTCGAGGATGTCCTCGAGCTGGCGAGGACCTAGCGGCGCGTAATACGGTCCGCGGATCTCGGTAATGCCGCGTGTTCTGGGCTTCGGCGGGCGCTCATTGATGCGCAGGAAC
>DASPYC010000308.1:0-4323 GCA_035636955.1 Casimicrobiaceae bacterium | reverse complement strand
CTACGAAGCGATCACGATGGGCCATCCTGAACGCATGGGCTTATCGCACGGCTGGAGCGAAGCAGATTTCATCGCCAAATCGCGCACGCTGACCCCGGCGGGAAAGATCTACCAAAACCTCTGCATCGGCTGCGATCGCTTCCACGAGCAGATTCTGGGTCCTGTGCTCGAAGAGGCGCGGCGGCGCAGGCATGCGAAAAGGCGAGCTTCCGCCTCCGGATCCGAACTAGCGGCTCACCGTCCGCAATGACATGACCCGCGGTCGAACGGCATCGTGGTTCTGCTCTCTCGCGTTGCTCGTGGCGTCGTTTTCCGCGTTTGCCGAAGAGCTGCTGCAGTGGAATGACGTCATCGCCAAGGCGCGGGGACAGGCGGTGAATTTCAACGCCTGGGGTGGTGACGAAAAAACGAACGCATTCATCGCGTGGGTCGAAACGGAAGTCGCGCGACGCTATGGCATTACGCTACGCCACGTCAAATTACGCGATACCGCCGAGGCGGTGACGCGGGTCGTCGCCGAAAAAGCAGCCGGCCGCAATGCCGACGGAACGGTCGACCTTGTCTGGCTCAATGGCCCGAACTTCCTTGCGCTCAAGACGCAACGTCTGCTTTATGGACCATTCAGCGCGAAGCTCCCCAACTATCGCTTTGTGGACACGACGCATTTTCGGTCGAATGTCGTCGACTTCACGATTCCCGTCGACGGCTTCGCGTCGCCGTGGCGGCGCGCGCAGATCGTGTTCGTTTACGATAGCCAGCGCATTAACGACGTCCCGCATTCGATGCTGCAGCTCCTCGTCTGGGCGAAGCAACATCCCGGCCGCACGACGCACCCGAGTGTTCGCAATTTTCTCGGCGCGACGTTTTTGAAGCAGGCACTCTACGAGCTCGCGCCCGATGCGGCCCAATTGCAGCAGCCCGCCACCGATGCAAGCTTCGCCACGCTGACGGCGCCGCTGTGGATCTGGTACGACCAATTGCGTCCGCGGCTGTGGCGCCGGGGCGCGCAATTCCCGGACAATGGCCCCGCGCAACGCCAATTGCTGAACGATGGCGAGATCGACTTGATGATCTCGTTCAATCCTGCCGAAGCGGCCGTCGCGCAATCGGCGGAACAGTTACCGGCATCGGTGCGGACCATCGTCTTCGACGGCGGCACGATCGGCAACACGAGCTTTGTCGCGATTCCGTACAACGCCGCACATAAAGAAGCGGCGATGGTCGTCGCCAACTTTCTGCTCGAGCCTTCGACGCAGGCGCGCGCGCAGGATTATCGCGAGAT
The DNA here is from genome assembly GCA_035636955.1 of Casimicrobiaceae bacterium. Classification (GTDB taxonomy): domain Bacteria; phylum Pseudomonadota; class Gammaproteobacteria; order Burkholderiales; family Casimicrobiaceae; genus VBCG01. The sequence goes on along the minus strand of DASPYC010000308.1, from coordinate 3,041 downwards.
CGGCGCCTTCACTGTGCTCGATATCGACTCACTGCCGGGTGCCGATCGTGCGTTATTCGATGCACTGCCGCGACATCCGGCGCTGCCGGCCAACAACGACCTGCGGACACCGCTCCCCGAGCCCCATCCATCGTGGATGACCCGAATCGCTGCGCAATGGGAGCGGCGCTACACGAAGTGACGGCTCCGCGCCGCGCCGGCATTGTCGGGCTTTTTCCCGTGCTCACCGTGGCAGCGTTTCTGTTGCCGATCGCAGCCGGATTGGCCGGCACGCTCCTTCCTGCATTCGGCTACCTGCCGGCGATCGGCGGCGACGCGTTCAGCCTCGATCCGTGGCGCCGGCTTATTGCCTATCCGGGCATCACGACAAGCGTGATGACGAGCGTGTCGACCGGTGTGGCCGCGACGATAATCTCGCTTGCGCTCGCCATTGCGTTTTGCGGCGTCGCGCACGATCGCTCGTGGTCGCGGCGCATCGGTGGATTCGTCGCGCCATTGTTGTCGACGCCGCATGCCGCCATTGCGATCGGCGTCGCTTTTTTGATTGCGCCCTCGGGGTGGATCGCGCGCGCCATGTCGCCGTGGTTGACGGGATGGACGCTGCCCCCCGACGTTGCAACGATAGGTCACCCTTCCGGCTGGCCCGTTGTGCTTTGCCTTGTTGCGAAGGAAACACCGTATCTCATACTGATGATGATCGGCGCGTTGCATCAGGTCCCTGCGAGGGGGAACGTGATGATTGCACGTTCGCTTGGTTATAACTCTGCGGAAGCGTGGCTCAAAATCGTCTTGCCGCAAATTTACCCGCAGATCCGCTTGCCGATCTTTGCCGTGCTGGCGTTTTCGCTGTCGGTCGTCGATGTTGCTCTGATTCTCGGTCCTGGCAATCCGCCGCCGCTTGCCGTGCTGGCGCTGCGTTGGTTCAGCGATGCCGATATCGGCTACTATTTTCCCGCGTCCGCAGCCGCGTCCTTGCAACTTCTTCTCGTCGCGCTCGCCATCGTCGTTTGGGGGCTTGCGGAGCCCATCGTCACTTCGCTCGGACGCACTTGGATTGCTCGCGGCGTTCGTCGCGGCATGGCCACGATCTCAATGCGTGTCGCGTTTATCATCGGGATCGTGTTGTTCGCCGGATCGATATGCGCGATTGTCGGCATGGCGCTGTGGTCGTTCGCCGACGCGTGGCGGTTTCCGAGCGTGTTGCCGACGACATGGACGCTCGCGAGCTGGTCGCACGAGCTTCCAAGCCTGGCCGAATCGGTTTCCGCCACGCTCGCATTGGCAACCGCAGCAACGCTGATCGCGCTGCTTCTCGTGCTCGGTTGTCTCGAAAACGAAACGCGCGCTCGCCATCATGTCGGAATGCGCGCGTTGTGGCTGCTTTATCTCCCGCTTCTCGTTCCGCAGATCGCCTTCCTGTTCGGCACGCAGGTGTTGCTCGTCAAAGCCGGCCTCGACGGTACGTTCGCTGCGGTCGTGTGGGCGCATCTGGTCTTCGTCCTGCCGTATGTCTTCCTGTCCCTCGCTGATCCCTGGCGCTCGTTGGATTCGCGTTATGCGCGCACCGCCGCGAGCCTGGGTGCATCGGCGTCGCGCATCTTTTTCCGAATTCGGTTGCCGTTGCTTATCGGTCCGGTGTTGATCGCCTGCGCAATCGGCTTTGCCGTCAGCGTGAGTCAATACCTGCCGACGGTGTTCGCCGGCAACGGCCGCATCGCTACTCTCACCACCGACGCAGTGACGCTCGCAGGCGGGGCCGATCGGCGTGTCATAGGCACGTATGCGCTGCTGCAGGCGCTGTTGCCGTTGCTCGTTTACGTCGCTGCAGTGGCGGTCCCGGTGTGGCGCCTCGCGCGACGATGATCGGCGCGAACATGAGATCGGGATTGATGCTTCACGGCGTGGGCATCGCGCTCGATGCACACCGACTGGTGTCGCCTCTCGAATTCGCCATTGCGCCGGGCGAGCGCGTCACCGTTATGGGGCCAAGCGGGTCCGGAAAATCAACGTTGCTTGCCTACATTGCGGGCACGCTGGCGCCTGCTTTCACGGCGGAAGGGCGCGTCTCGATCAATGGCGACGACGTGACGGACCTTGCGCCCGAGCGGCGCCGTGTCGGCATCCTGTTTCAAGATGATCTGTTGTTCCCGCATCTCTCGGTCGGCGACAATCTCGCGTTCGCGCTGACGCCGACGCTGCGCTCGCGCGATGCACGCCGCGCCGCGATCGCGCAGGCGCTCGACGAGGCCGAGCTGCCCAATTTCGCCGGCCGCGATCCGGCGACATTGTCGGGTGGCCAGCGCGCGCGTGTTGCCTTGATGAGAACGTTACTGGCCGAGCCGCGCGTCCTGTTGCTCGACGAGCCCTTTAACAAGCTTGATTCGCAACTGCGCCACGATTTCCGGCGTTTCGTGTTCGAGCATGCGTCGACTCGCGGGTTGCCGATTCTTCTCGTCACCCACGACGCCGTGGATGCGGACGCGGCAGGCGGGCGCGTCATCATGCTCGGGGCGTAAAATCGCGGGACCGATTCGGAAGCGCCAAAGAAAGACATGCGCGCGGAGGCTCCTATGAACGACACGACCGAAGATTTTCGCGCACGACGACTGGATGAAGTATCCCGGCTTGTAGCGGCAAAAGTCTCGCCCGACCAGCGCGCGACGCTGCAAGCATTCATCGAGCGCTACTACGGTCAGGTCGATCCCGAGGACTTGCTGGAGCGCCAGCCAGCCGATTTGTATGGAGCTGCGCTGTCGCATTGGAACTTCGCGCACAAACGCGAGCCCGGCCAGGCGCGCGTGCGCGTCTTCAATCCATCGATCGAGGAGCACGGCTGGCAATCGACGCACACGATCGTCGAGATCGTCAACGACGACATGCCGTTTCTCGTCGATTCCGTGGCGATGGAGGTGAATCGCCATGGACTGACGCTCCACTTGGTGAATCATCCGATTGTCGCGGTGGAACGCGCCACCGACGGCACGCTCTCGGGCTTGGCGGCTGACGGCTCGAAGACGCGACGGCTCGAATCCTTCATTCAC
>DASPYC010000307.1:0-10936 GCA_035636955.1 Casimicrobiaceae bacterium | reverse complement strand
CGTCGCCGTGTCGCGGAGCGTTGCGCCGCGGCGGGCGTGGAGGCGCTGACGGTTCCGTCGTACGAGGAGTTGATCTCCGGACGATTTCCGCTGACGATGCTGCGCAATGTCGAGGCCGATGATTTGCTCGGCCGCGATCCGGTGAGGCTCGATAACGCAGGTTTGGCGGAATGGCTCGGCAATCGCGTCGTCATGGTGACCGGTGCAGGGGGCTCGATAGGCGCCGGTCTCGCGCGGCAGATTGCGCGATTTAGACCCGCACGGCTCGTTCTGTTCGACATTTCCGAAGCGGCGCTCTACGAAATCCAGATGGCGCTGGCTGACGCGTTCCCGCAGCTACCGATGTCGCCGGTCGTTGGGGATATCAAGCACGAAGCATTGGTCGACGATGTGCTCGCGCGCGAAAAGCCGGACGTGATCTTTCACGCGGCCGCGTACAAGCATGTCCCGCTGATGGAGGAGACAAACGCGTGGCAGGCGGTGCGGAACAACGCTTATGGGACATGGGTCCTCGCGCGCTCCGCCGCAGCGGCTAAGGTCGAGAAATTCGTACTCGTGTCGACCGACAAAGCCGTCAATCCCACGTCGGTGATGGGCGCCAGCAAGCGTTTTGCCGAAATCGTTTGCCAAAGTCTGCAGGGCAACGGCACACAGTTCGTGCTCGTGCGCTTCGGCAATGTCTTCGGCAGTGCAGGCAGCGTGATCCCCCGGTTTCAGGAGCAGATCGCGCGCGGCGGACCGGTCACCGTGACGCATCCCGACATCACACGCTTCTTCATGTCGCTGTCCGAGGCGACGCAGCTCTTGCTTCAGGCGGGATTGCAAGGAAAGGGTGGGGAGATTCTGGTACTCGACATGGGCGAGCCCGTGCGCATCGTCGATCTCGCGCGCGATCTGATTCGTCTCTACGGCGCGGATCCCGACCGAGTCGCGGTCGTGTTCACCGGATTGCGGCCGGGCGAGAAACTGTACGAAGAACCGCTTGCGTCCGAGGAAGCATCGAAAGCGACGCCGCACCCGAAGCTCCGCATCGCGCAGGCGCGCGAAGCAAATCGCGATGCAGTCGGCCAGATGGTGGCGTGGTGCGAACGCGATCGCGCGCCTGACGATGCCGAAGTCCGTGCGCGCTTGAAAGCTTGGATTCCCGAGTACGCGCCGCCTGCCGGCGCGCCGGTGAAGCCGTTTCCCGCGGAAATGCCTACCGAAGCGGCCGTTCCGTTGCCGCTGCGTGCGCCGCGCCGGCGCTAGCGATAATGGTTCCAGACGACAGCGCCGCCGTTTGCGCTCGCCGTTGCTGCAGATAGGAAAGCCAGGCGCCGAGTAGCATGAATGCGAGCAAGCCATGCTCGTCATGCAACGTCGTGTTGAACAATCCAATGCAGAGCGATGCGACCAGCGCCGACGCGGCGCCGCTCCAATTCAGCCAGTAGAGAGGCGGATCGCGTGCGCGCGGCAATGCGCCGATCAGGCTCGTTGCCCATGAGACCAGCAACAGGCCGAGGAGGGCAACGCCGACCAGGCCGCGTCCCGCCAGCGTGTTGAGATACAAGCTGTGCGCGTGCGACGTGCCGACGAAATCGGTCGTGTCGTAACTCTCGCCACGCGCGTCTTCCCAACGCTGAATCTGTTCGGCGTCGAGGTGGGCGTAGTTGTCACCGCCGATGCCGAATATCGGATACGCACGCCATGCGATGACCGCCTGCTGCCAAATCGCGGAGCGCTCGTTCAACAATGGCGAAGCGCTTGCCATCGCGTACTCCTGCTTGCGGCGCATATCGGTGTCGAAACGCGCGACGACCGTGGCGAACGCCGCGGTCACGACGAGGACCCAGACAAAAAAGCGCGGCGAATGACGCAGCCACAACAGCCCGAACGCGAGGGCGCCGATCACCGCCGTCGCCGCAGCGGAGCGGCTGGCAGCCGCGAACAGCGCGCCCAATAGAATCGCTATTTCGGCGAGCGACAGCGCGCCCAGCCAGACACCCATCGTGCGCCAGTACGCTGACATGGCGCCCAGCAACGCGCCGAAACAGATGACGATATAGATGACGCTTTGATTCACGTGGCCGACCGAGTTCAGCTGGATGCCCTCGTAGCTGTGAGGCCATGCCAGCGCAGCGAGCGCCCAGATCGTGGCAATGGCAACGCCGACCTGCAGCGCGATGTGCATGCGCAGCCATTGCGATTCGCCGTATCCGCTGCGCTTGATGAACCAGAGTATCGATGTCATCCGAAACACGTCGCGGCAGCCGCGCCATTCGTCGGCGTGCATGCCGGCGAACGCGGCGCCGAGCACGGTGCCAGCGAGCCAGATCGCCAGAATCGTGTCCCAGCCGTCCCAGCGACCGCCCAATGCCTGCCATGACCAGCCGTTACGCAGCCGGTTCACGTACCACGCTGCGGCATAGAGTCCCCATAGGATGTTCTTCACGCCTTCGAACATCGGCAGCGTCACCGCGAGCCCGAGGAGTAGCGCGAATTCGAGCGTGCGGCCGTCGAGCGAAAGGCCGGATTGCGAAAAGGAACGAAAGCGCATCGAAGGGGGACGTGCAGGGCGACATCGGCGACGGTCGGGACAGCGGATTATAAGGGCCACGGGTGGCGGCGGTCGGGCGTCGCGTTTTCGACATGCAGAGTACTGTTACCCCTTTCCGCCGTAGAGATACGGGTTCAATTCGGGCGAGTTGTACATCTTGAATTGCCGATACACACGCCAGAAGGCACGCCCCTCGCCGGCGAGCGAGAGCAACGTATCGAAACAGCGTGCGAGGTCGCCACGCTGCACTGTGAGCCGGCACAGCTTCTCGCCGCAGGCGCTCACGTGCTGCGCGGAAACGTCGCTGCGCAGCGTTTGCGCCTCCATATGGAAAAGTTTAAGCGAGAGTATCGACAGTCGATCGATCATCGCGCCTGCGGTCTCGGAGTTGTGCCACGCGTTGGGCGTGGTTGCAATCGACGTTATCCGCGCCAGCAACGCCTCGTCGATTTTCTCGATCGCATCGTTGCGTCTCTGGTTGTAGTCATCGATCGCGCGCTTGTTCGCCGCGATGGCGTCCGCGCCGACATCGGTTCGCCGCGCCTGATCTTCCTCGTCCCAGAGCAGAATGTTGCAGCGATGATTGGCTGCAATCCACGCCCAGACATCGACGGCAGATGCACCCGTTCTGGCCCAATCTTTGTCTGCCACGTGCCGGTCATGAAACGCGCAAATCGCCTGGCTCGTGACGTCGGCGAAAAAGGCCTTCATCTCGCCGCATCCGCTTGCTTGTACGCTCGATTTTGGTCGGAGCGCTGCGCGAGCGCGCGCCGGAATACGACTTCCATCCGATCGAGCATCGTTGCAAGCCCGTACCGGGGCACGACAAACGCATGCGCGTTGGCAGCAAGCCGTTGTGCTTCGGTCGGATCGGCGAGCAACGCATCGATGGCTCGTGCCAGCGCTTCTGAATCCGCTGCGGGAACGATACGCGCGGTCTCACCATCGCGCGCGATCTCCGGAATTCCGCCGACCGAAGTCGTCACGCAGGGAAGGCGGGCGACCATCGCTTGCAGCAGCGCTTGCGGCACGCCTTCATTTGCATACGATGGCAGCGCGAACACGTCGAACGCCGCGAGCCATGGCGCGACATCCTGCTGCAGTCCGGTGAATAACACGCGCTCGCCAAGCGCGAGCGCCTGCCGTTGAGCTTCCAGCGCCGCGCGTTGCGGTCCGTCTCCGACAATGACGAGCCGCGCGTCGGAGCGCATCATCAGCGGCAATGCATCGAGCAGATGGCGATGGCCCTTCCAGCTTCGCAGTGTCGCGACGATGCCGACCAACGGCGCGTCATGCGGAAGACCGAGCGCGCTTCGTGCGGCCGTTCGGCTGCGCGGCTCGAACAGCGAAGTGTCGATGCCGGTCGGCACCGAATCGATGCGGCGCGGGTCGATGCCGTTGTCGCGAATGAGCTGTTCGCGCAGCGTATCGCCGGTTGTCACGATTCGCGCGGTCGCGCGGCGATACAGCCAATGCGTTGCCGGATCGTTGGGCACGGCGATCGATACGTGTCGTGTCCGAACGAGCACCGGCCGCTCACGTTGCCGCGCGCCAAGCCACAAGCATGCGAGCGCCGAAAGCCACGTATCCGTTGAGCTGTGCGTGTTCACGATGTCGACGCGTTCGCGAGCGAGAACCGCAACGAGGGCTTGCGCGCCGCGCGGACGTTTACGGCCTATCGGTGACGCAACGGCGGGGACGCCGAAGCGTGGCGCCTCGGCGAGAATGCGCGCGCCTTCGGGCGCATAGACAATGACGCGATGACCGCGCGCCATGAATCCCGCCGATTCGGTCAGCACGCGGATCTCCTGTCCACCCCAGCCGTTGGACGATTCGGTGTGCGCAATCGACAGCCGGCGTTGTTCCCCCACGCTTGCGGCCTCAGTGGCCAATGCGGCCGCTACGCTCTGCCCTCTGCCCCCAAAGGGGGAGTAACTCGCGCCTCGGAGCGGTCCTACGGCGCTACTGCGTTGCTCGCTCACGCTAGCGGCGACCTTCAGGCGACTGCCGTCGCGGCGTTGAACTGGATCCGGTGCAGACGCGCGTAAACGCCGCCGCGCGCAATCAACTCGGCATGCGTGCCGTGTTCGACGACGCGCCCGCGCTCCAGCACGACGATACGCACGGCATGCTCGATCGTCGATAAGCGGTGCGCAATGACCAGTGTCGTGCGTCCCTGCATCAGCGCATCGAGCGCTTCCTGGACTTGGCGCTCCGACTCGGAATCGAGCGCGGAGGTCGCTTCATCGAGGATCAGAATCGGCGCGTCCTTGAGGATCGCACGGGCGATCGCGATTCGCTGGCGCTGACCGCCCGATAATCGCACACCGTGCTCACCGACTGGCGTGTCGAAGCCCTGCGGCATCGCGCGAATGAATTCGAGCGCATGTGCCGCCGCGGCGGCGCGTTCGACGGCAGCGCTCGGCATGCCGCTCATTGCGCCGTACGCGATATTCGCGGCGACCGTGTCGTCGAACAGCATCACATCCTGCGACACGAGGGCAATCTGCGCTCGCAACGATTTCAAGGTGAGCGTCGTCACGTCGTGGCCGTCGATGAACAGCCGCCCCGCCGTGGGCTCGTAAAACCGCGGTATCAGGTTGACGAGCGACGACTTGCCGCTCCCCGAGCTGCCGACCAGGGCGACCGTTTCGCCAGGGCGAATCGTGATCGAGACATCGCCGAGCGCTTCGCGCTCGGCGCTCGCATAGCGCAGCGACACACGGTCGAACCTCAGTTCGCCGCGTGCGCGTTCCAGCACGACGGTTCCGGTATCGGGCTCCTCGTCTAAGTCGAGCAATCCAAAGATGCTCTCGGCGCCGGCCAAGCCGCGCTGAATCGCCGCATTGATGCCCGACAGCGCTTTCAACCGTTCGAGCAGCGTCAAAAGCGCAACGAGATACGACGCGAACATGCCGAGATCGAGCTTGCCGGTCTGATTTTGCGCGAGCGCGACCCAGATGATGACGCCTACCGCGAGTGCTGCCAGCACCTGCGTTAGCGGTGAACTCGCCGCACTGGCCGACGATTGCTTCGTCATCGAATTGCGCAGCGAGTTGGCAGCTTTGACTGCGCGCTCGCGCTCGTAGCGCTCGCCGCCGAAGATGCGCACGATCCGATGGCCGCCGATCATTTCCTCGAGGACATGCGTCATCGAACCGGTACGCGATTGCACGTCGCGCGCGATCCGCCGCAGCCGCCGGCTGAAATAGCGGATCACGACCGCGACGATCGGCAGCACGAAAAAGGTCATCAGCGTGAGCCGCCAATTGATCCACATCAGCCAGCCGAAGCTCGCCGCGATCGTCAACGTGCTCCGTATCGCCGTCGTGATCGTCCCGGAAGCGGCTTGCGCGAGCTGATGCGCATCGAACGTCAGCTTGGACTGCACGACGCCGGAAGGCGTGACATCGTAATAAGGCGTCGGTAACTTCAGTAATTTGTCGGTCAGCTCGCGCCGCAGATCGAACACGACGCGATGACCGGTGTACGCCATTCCATATTCGGAAACGTACGAGCCTATGCCGCGAAAGAGGAAGACGCCGATGACCGCAACGGGCAGCCACTGCGCCCGCACCGGATCGTTGGATTGAAACGTCTGCACGATCGGGATCACGAGCATTGCCATGATCAAGTCGCCAGCAGCGACGACGACCATGCCGGCCACCGCCAGCGCAAAAGCCCACCAATACGGGCGGACGTAGCGCAGCAGGCGAAGATAGAGGTGGTAGCCCGTCATTGGCGATGCGGGTGGCCGCAAAAAAAAGTATAGCGCAGCGTCACGAAACGTCGGCGTCGCCGCCGGGATCCCGCGACGATTTGATTTCGGTGCCTGTGGCAGCAATCGGTTGGATAGGCGCACCCCTCGAGACACTACTCTTCGCCATGCGCCGGCGCGCGAAGCTAGCCTCCAGCAGTTCCTTGTAGAGCAGCACGAGCTGCAAGGTCATCGCCGGAGGAGAAAAAGATAGTACGGCACGGCGCGCGTTGGCGCCCATCGTCTCGCGCAATGCGCCGTCGTGCAACGCACGCATGTGCGCGGCAAGCGCCATTGAGTCACGCGACAAGCAAACCAAGCCCGCATCCGCGCCCGTGACGAGCTCAGCCACTCCCGATTTGGTGCTGGTGATCACCGGCAGCGCGCACGCCAGCGCTTCGAGCGCTGCATTTGGCAGCGGGTCATAAAGTGTGGGAAGGACGAACACGTCGGCCGCGCCAAAATACGGCTTCGGGTCTTGCTGCGGTCCCGCGAATGTCACACGGCCGGCAACGCCACGCTCGTGCGCGTGCCGCGCATAGCGCGCCATTCTGCTCTCGCGTCCGACGATGACGAGGTGTGCAGGCGGCGGCAAGTTGGCGAGCGCATCGATTGCCGTGATCACGCCCTTGCGCTCGTAGCCTGAGCCCACGAGCAGAAAAACGATCGCTTCCTCGTGGATGCCGTGATGCGCGCGCACCGCGGCACGGTGGGTGCGGAGCGCCGGCGAAAAAACCTCCGCGTCGACAGCGTTGTAGATGACGCGCAACTTCGCATCGGCAACGCCGAAGTTGAGCTTGATCTCGTCGCGCACCATGGGGGAATTGCAGATGACCGCGGCGAGCGTCGGACTTTCGAACAGAGCACGCTCCTTCCAGAGCACATAGCGATGATAGGGGCTCGCCGCGGCCAAGAGACGCGCGAGCGAACCTTGACCTTTGGCACGTTCTTCGAGCCACACCGCATGGACGCCGTCGCCGGCGCGGAAGACGTCGCAGCAGGAGAGCCGCTCATGCGACTGGACGAGCTCCGGCCGCGCGCGCCCGATTCTCTTGCAGACGGCATAGGCGAATCCGACATCGCGCCACAGTCTGCCGATGTGAAACGGATTGACGATCTGTGGCTCCATCAACTGCAGATTCGTTTGCGGCCACTGGCGCGTGTATAGCGTGATCGCAACGTTGCGCTCGAGCAGCGCTTCCAGCGCGTTCTCGATGAAGCGCTCGGCGCCGCCATACGGCGTGTAGCGTTGCCGAACGATCGCCAGCCGCATTACGATTTCTCCACTGCCGTTTCGTTCAGCAGCGATACGAACATCGTGTGCACGTGATCGACCGCGAGGCTCGTCAGGCACTCGGAGACCTTGCCGCCGCCGCAGCCGTCGAGATCGCAAGGCCGGCACGGATGCGCATCCGAGACGATGATGCGGCGTGCGACATGCCACGGACCCCAGATGTGCTCGCTCGACGGACCGAAAAACGCCAGAGTCGGCGTTTGCATTGCGGCAGCGATATGCATGGGCGCCGAATCAACACCGACGAAGATCCGCGCACGCGCCGTCAATGCGGCAAGTTCGGGCAGCGTGAGCATGCCCGTCAGATCGACCAGTCCCGATCGCGTTTGTGGCGCGCACGCCGCGGGTATTTGCGCGACGATCGCGCGCTCGCGTGGATCGGGCGCGCCGGTGATGGCGACTCGCATCCCGCTCGCGACAATGCGGTCCATCAGGGCCGCCATTCGATCGACCGGTGCGCACTTGAAGAGCCATCGTGAACCCGGATGCGCCTGCACAAACGTTCCGGGCACGAGGTGATGCCGCGCGAGAAGCGCGTCGACTTTCGCTTCGGCGTCCGCACCGGGGACGAGAACCAGACGCTTGTCGCCAGGACCGGGGTAAACGCCGATCCGACGCAGGGCATCGAGATGCATTTCGACGGTGTGGCGCGGCGTTCGCGCCGGCGTCTTGTAGAAATGCGTGAAACGCCGTCGCCATAGCGGGGCACGGCCGTCGCGCTCGCGCGTGACGGCGTAACGTGGGCGAAGGAGCCGAGCGAACGTGAGTCCGCGGGGATGCTCGGTCAGATGAATCAGCAACTCGTAGTCGCGTGCGCGGAGCGCGCGAAACAGCGCCCATTCGCTGGCGACGTGACGCAACGTGTCTTGCCGCTTCCACTCGCGATCGATCGTGTAAAGCCGGGCGATCGCCGGATGATTCGCCAGCATCGGGGCCGTGTCACTGTAGACGAGCGCGTCGATTTCGATGTGCGGCGCTGCGCGCTTTAATGTCGAAAATACCGGGGACGTCAGCAGAACATCGCCGTAGTGGCGCAATTTGGTGACGAGCGCACGTCGCACTTCGTTCAACGGCACCGCGTCAGGCAAAGAGCTCGTCATGGCGTAAGACGATACCAAAATCCTTCTTGCCCCGCGGAAATTCGTCTCGTGCAGCACCATCTTCGCGTAGCGGACGCGGGCGCGAGGCAACACATCCGGTTCGGGTACAATCGCCGCTTTAAGTTCGCACGGCAGCCGAAAACTTGAAGCTCCCGCCCATGGCGATCGATGCCGTCAATGCGAATGTGAAGGCGCAGATTCTGGCCGAGGCGCTGCCGTACATACGGCGCTTTCACGATCGGACCATCGTCATCAAGTACGGCGGCAACGCGATGACCGAGACGCATCTCAAGGCCGGATTCGCGCGCGATGTCGTGATGCTGAAATTGGTCGGCATGAATCCAGTGATCGTCCACGGCGGCGGACCGCAAATCGGTGAGTTGCTTGCGAAGATGGGTATCGAAAGCGAATTCCGCCAAGGCATGCGAGTCACCGACGAACGCGTGATGAATGTTGTCGAGATGGTGCTGGGCGAGTTGAATCAGGAAATCGTCGGACTCATCAATCAGCAGGGTGGCAAGGCGGTCGGCCTCACCGGTCAGGACGGCGCGTTCATTCGCGCGCGCAAGATGATGCTGAAGAGCGCAGACGATGAAGGAGTGCTGGTCGACATCGGCCGCGTCGGCGAGATCGAGCGGATCGACCCGGAGTTGATCAGCTTGCTCGACTCGCGCGATTTCATCCCCGTCATTGCACCGATCGGCGTGGGGAGCGAAGGCGAGGCGTACAACATCAACGCCGACCTCGTGGCCGGCAAGCTCGCTGAAACCCTGAAGGCGGAGAAGCTCGTGCTGATGACGAATACGAGCGGCGTGCTCGATCGCAACGGTACGCTGCTGACGGGCCTTACCGCGACCGAAATTGAAAACCTGTTCGCCGATGGGACGATACACGGCGGTATGCTGCCCAAGATCGGCTCCGCCCTCGACGCCGTCAAGAATGGAGTGAAGAGTTCTCATGTGATCGACGGCCGTGTCGAGCACGCTCTGCTGCTCGAAGTGCTGACGAACGAAGGCGTGGGAACGATGATCCGCGCCGATGGCGCACCGCCGCGAATCGGCGCGTAAGCCCGACTCGGTCCCTGCCGGCGCGTCCCTCTCGCGCGATCGAACATGGCGATGAAACCCGGTGAACGGCGACTGCAGATCCTGCAGACGCTCGCGACAATGCTCGAGCATCCACGTTGTGAAAAGGTGACCACCGCTGCGCTCGCATCGCGTCTCGACGTATCGGAGGCGGCGCTTTATCGCCACTTCGCGAGCAAGGCGCAAATGTTCGAAGGTCTGATCGAGTTCATCGAGTCGACGCTGTTTTCGCTCGTCAACAAGATCAACGCCGAGACGCAAGACGGCGTCGCACAAGCTGAACAGACCGTAGTCATGCTGCTCTCGTTCGCCGAAAAGAATCCCGGAATGACGCGCGTGTTGATCGGCGATGCATTGGTGCACGAGGATGATCGGTTGCAGGCGCGGATCAATCAACTGACGGAAAAGCTTGAGGCCGCATTGCGCCAGTCGCTGCGAATCGGGCAGGCCGCGAATGCCTGGCATGGCGACGCGAACGCCGACGCCGCAGTGCTGATCTCCTACGTCATCGGCCGCTGGCAGCTTTTCGCGAAGACGGGGTTCAAACGCGCGCCGCAGGAGAGCTGGGACTTGCAGCGCAAATTCCTATTTGGATAATAGATATGTACCCCCTCGCTTGCGGCAGTCGCCGCTGTCGCGTCTGCGTCGCGCTGTTATTTGCTATCGGATGCATGTCGGCGATGGCGCAGACGCCGAATCACCTATCCGACGCAGAGTCGGCGCCGCCATCCCGGTGGACTGCCGATGCCGCGCGCTTGGATGAGGAGATCCGCCTTCGCCTGTTGTCGGCTGACGATCCGCGTTCGCTTTGGATTGCGGGACAGTTCGACGCGACCGACATTGGGTCGAAGGTCAAGCATTACGCCGCGGCGCGCACGTCGGCGCCGCAGGAAAATCTTTATCTGGCCTCGCTCGCGATGGCGTGTTTGCAGCCGGTCCAGCCCACGCTTCCTGAATGCGATGCGGTCGATCGACTCGCCGATTGGGCAACGCGCGATTCCGACAACGGTCTTCCAACGATGTTGCTGGCGGCACGGGCCAGCAAGCGCGGCGACAACGATGCGACGATCGCGTATCTCGAGCTCGCGGCAGCGAAGCCGCGGTTCGACGAATATTCGTCGCGTGGATGGCTTGAATACTGGCAGTACGTGATGACGTTTCCGG
>DASPYC010000306.1:0-2623 GCA_035636955.1 Casimicrobiaceae bacterium | reverse complement strand
TGCAAGCGCTTCGTTGGCGGAATGGGTCACGCGTTTGGCCGGCGTCGACTGTTGCGTAACACCAGTGTTGACGTTGGAGGAAGCGCTCGCCGATCCGCAATTCGTCGCGCGCGGAATGATCGTGGCATCCGGCGGTGTACGCCAGTTCGCGCCGCCGTTCAAGCTGTCCGATCACGCGTTCGGTATCAGCCGACCCCCGCCCGCACAAGGCGCTGACAGTGTCGCCGTGTTGCGTGAAGCCGGTCTTGCCGACGCAACAATCGACGAGTTGATTGCGGCGCGGGTCGTGCGTGTCGATGACTAGAACCTATCTCAAAAATTGGCTGCGCAGCCCGATTACTTTGTCGTTTCCTCGCTCGTCCCTCGCTGTACCTCCATGTACTATCTCGGGACTCGCTGCGGGCCCTCATTTGGCAACTGAGGTACTCGTGCTGCTCCCCATTTTGAGATAGGTTCTAGGTTGCGGTACCGATAACCCGCGTTTTGGCTTTCTTCGGCGGGTCGGGCGCGACTTCCTTGCGCACTGCGGCTGCGGGTAGCGTCGCCACGCGATCGTATTCGGCATCGGGGTAGCGACATCCTGCCGCAACAAAATCGCGCGCCATATCCGTCGCATCAACGCCCCAGAAGAGCTCGTTGCCGATCGCGAGCGTCGGAACACCAAAGACACCGCGCGCAATCGCTTCGTCGGTGTTGCGCCGGAGCTCTGCTTTCACCTCCGGATCGGCAATCCGCACATCGGCGTCGGCAATGCCGAGGTCGTGCGTCAGGTCGGCCCATTCGATCGGCAGGTCAGGCAGCCTGCCATCGCGCCAGACGAAGCGAAAAATGCGCTGCACCGCGGCGGGCGCACAGTCGCAAGCGAGCGCAAGGCGCAATAGCGGCAGCGGATTGAACGGATGCTCGGGTGGAAACTTGAGCGGAATCGCCCATTGCTTCGCCTGCCAGAGGACGAAGCGATAAGTAAAGGCGCGCTTCGTCGGGATTTCCGCCGGTCCCTTATGCGCGTGCGCTGAAAGAATGCCCGCAAAAAGTACCGGACGAAATCGGATGGATACTCGCGGCGCGAGCGTATGCAGACGCTCGCTCTGCAGGTACGAAAACGGCGAGATGAAATCGAAATACCAGTCAGCGGTCGGCATCGGACGGCGTCCCGGTTTCAACGCGTGCGGCGCGCTCCGCGAGATACGCCCACACATCGCGTCGTTCGCTATCGCTCAACACGCTCCATGTGGCGATTTCGTCGAGCGTCCGCAAGCAGCCAACGCACAAGCGCGTCGCCTCATCGATCCGGCATACGTTGATACAAGGGGAAGGGACTGGGACCCCCACGCTTGCGGCTGACGCCGCTACGCTGCCCCCAGTGGGGGAGTAATTCGCGCCTTGAGGCGGCTCGGCGGCGCTCATGGAAGCGGATCCCGCGCGTTCAGCGCCCGCGCGACGCGCGAGGCCGGCGGCCGTGCGAGAAAATCGGAAATGAATTGACCGGCGCGTCGCAGCTTCGTCATGTCGACACCGGTATCGATGTCGAGACCTTGCAATAAATAGACGACGTCCTCGCTCGCCACGTTGCCCGTGGCGCCCTTCGCGTAGGGGCAACCGCCCAATCCCGCAACCGAACAGTCGAATGTCGTGACGCCGAGCTCGAGCGCCGCGTACAGGTTGGTGAGCGCCTGACCGTAGGTATCGTGAAAATGTCCGGCAAGCGATTCAATCGGCACGCGCGCGCCAACGGTACGGATCAATGTTTGCGTCTTTCCCGCGGTGCCGGTGCCGATCGTGTCGCCGAGCGACACTTCGTATGCCCCCAGACGATGCAGCGCATCCGCGACCTCGGCGACTTTGCCGGGATCGACCTTGCCTTCGTAGGGACAACCGAGCACGCACGAAATATAGCCCCGAACGCGGACGTTATTGACGCGCGCGGCCTCGAACACGGGTTTCGCGCGCTCCAGGCTTTCGGCAATCGAGCAGTTGATGTTCTTGCGCGAGAACGTTTCCGACGCGGCGACGAACACCGCGATCTCGTCCGCTTTCGCAGCGAGCGCCGCCTCGAAGCCTTTCATGTTCGGCGTCAATACCGGGTAGCGCACGCCCGGCTTGCGGCGTATGCGCGCCATCACGTCGGACGCGTCCGCCATTTGCGGCACCCACTTCGGCGACACAAAAGCGGTTGCCTCGACGGCGGGGAATCCGGCGTCGGACAAAAGATCGATCAACGTGACTTTGACGTCGGTCGACACGATCGTCTGCTCGTTTTGCAGACCATCACGGGGGCCGACGTCGACTAACCGCACGCGTTTGGGAATGTTCATCAATAGCCTCGCTCGCGATCGACAACGCCGGTGACGGGCATGCCGCGCTCCAGTCGCTTGATCTTGGCAACGATTTGCATGACCGCTTCGCGCGGCAGCGTCGTGCCTGCGATATGAGGAGTGATCGCGATCTCGGCACGGCCCCAGAACGGATGATCCGCCGGTAATGGCTCTTCGCGAAAAACATCGAGCGTCGCCCCGGAAAGCTTGCCCTCATCGATCAACGCGAGCAAATCGGACTCGACGAGATGCGCGCCGCGGCCGATGTTGATCAAGTGTGCGCCATCGGCGAGTCGAGACAACGTCGC
>DASPYC010000305.1:0-2688 GCA_035636955.1 Casimicrobiaceae bacterium | reverse complement strand
CTCTGCCTCCTTGGAACGGCAACGCGAATCGCAGCAGCGAGAGTCGGCCTCGTGCGACGACTCGCATTGGCCGTCGATCCCCGCACCGCGGGGGCCCTCGCCGGCTGCTCGCGTCACTATCCCAAGGCGCGAATTACGCCCCCTCTGGAGGAAGCGCAGCGGCCTCATTGGCCACTGAGGCCGCAAGCGTGGGGGTCCACTAATGACGGCCACGCGGAAGTTTTCAGTGCGCGTTCTCGACGCTGCGGCGACCGGCTTCGATGCCGAGCTCCAACGGTTGATCGCGTTCGAAGTTGCGCAGGACGCGGATGTCGATAGCACTGTAGCGTCGATTATCGATGACGTGCGCGCTCGCGGCGACGCGGCGCTGATCGATTACACTCGACGCTTCGACGGTCTGGATGTAAATCGGGCCGATGCGCTCGAAATTCCGCGCGCCGACCTGCTCGCGGCCTTCGACCGCATCGCACCCGCGGATCGAGACGCGCTCGCCGCCGCGGCAATGCGGATTCGGGTATTTCACGAGCGGCAGAAGATCGATGGCTTCACCTTTC
The DNA here is from genome assembly GCA_035636955.1 of Casimicrobiaceae bacterium. Lineage (GTDB taxonomy): Bacteria > Pseudomonadota > Gammaproteobacteria > Burkholderiales > Casimicrobiaceae > VBCG01. The sequence continues at coordinate 2,134 of DASPYC010000305.1, read as the reverse complement.
GCGAACCGAACGGCACCGAGCTCGGCCAGCGCGTAACGCCACTCGATCGCGTCGGATTGTATGTTCCCGGCGGCAAGGCCGCTTATCCATCGTCGGTGCTGATGAATGCGATTCCCGCGCACGTCGCCGGTGTGCGCGAAATCATCGTCGCGGTGCCGACACCCGGCGGGGTGCGCAATCCGCTGGTGTTGGCCGCCGCGCATCTCGCGCAGGTAACACGCGTCTTCACCATCGGTGGGGCGCAAGCGATCGCGGCGCTTGCGTACGGAACAGCGACAATCCCCGCCGTCGACAAGATCTGCGGCCCAGGAAACGCATACGTCGCCGCGGCGAAGCGGCGCGTCTTCGGAACGGTGGGTATCGACATGATCGCCGGCGTGTCGGAAATTCTCGTGATCGCCGACGCAACCGCGAACCCGGATTGGGTCGCGCTCGATCTGTTCTCTCAAGCCGAGCACGACGAGATGGCGCAGGCGATCCTGTTGACGCCGGATCAACAGTTAATCGAACGCGTGCAGACGAGTGCCCAACGTCTGCTTGCCGAAATGCCGCGCGCGGACATCATCGCAGCGTCATTCGCGAAACGCGGTGCGCTGATTCGCACGCGCGATCTCGCGGAAGCGTGCGCGATTGCGAACCGCATCGCCCCCGAGCACCTGGAGCTCGCCGTCGCCGACCCCGATGCCCTAATGCCGCAATTGCGCCACGCCGGCGCGATTTTTTGCGGACACTATGCGTGCGAAGCGATCGGCGATTATTGTGCCGGTCCCAATCATGTGCTGCCAACCGGCCGCACCGCGCGGTTTTCGTCGGCACTCGGTGTTTACGACTTTCAGAAGCGGACGAGCGTATTGCGCATCTCCGCGGATGGCGCGCGCGCGCTCGCGCCGATTGCGTCGGTGCTGGCGCGGGGCGAAGGTCTGATCGCGCACGCCCGCGCCGCCGAAGCCCGGCTCGAACCATAGGAGGAATGCCATGGCCCGATTGATCGCGATGTACAAGAAGCCCGCGGACGCCGCGGCGTTCGACCGCTATTATTTCGCCCAGCACGTGCCCCTTGCGAAGACATTTCCGGGCCTGCGGGCGTATGACGTCTCGCACGGTCCGATCGTCACGCCGGACGGTCTCGCGCCGTATCATCTGATCGCGACGCTGACGTTCGATTCGGTCGATGCAATTCAGGCGGCGCTGTCGTCGAAGCAGGGCCAGGCGATTATCGCGGACCTTGGCAATTTCGCTGCAGCGGGCGCCGATGTCTACATCGTCGACACGAAGTCGGTCTGAATGAACGATCCGCGCGCGCCCGGACTCGCTGCGGCCGATGGCGATGTCGCCGCGCGAATTGCGGCGACAATTCGTCCGGAAATCCGCGCGCTCATCGCCTACCCGGTGGCGAAGGCGGAAGGGATGATCAAGCTCGATGCGATGGAGAATCCCTACGCGATGCCCGCCGACGTCCGCGCGCGGCTTGCGAACGCGCTGGCCGAGATCGCGATCAATCGCTACCCCGACGGCGGCGCCGATGCGGTGAAGAGCGCGCTGCGCACTTCGCTTGCGCTGGCGGACGACGTCGCGCTGATGGTCGGCAATGGATCCGACGAGCTGTTGCAGATCATCACAACCGCAGTGGCGAAACCGGGCGCCGCGATTGTTGCGCCCGATCCGTCGTTTGTCATGTATCGGCTCTACGCGGTGTACGCGAACGTGCGTTACGTCGCGGTCTCGCTACGGGACAATTTCGATCTCGACGGCGATGCGATGCTGGCGGCGATCGAACGGGAGCGTCCCGCGCTGGTATGGATTGCGTATCCAAACAACCCGACCGGAAATTTGTTCGACGCCGGCACCGTCGAGCGCATCGTCCGTGCGGCGCCCGGGCTGGTCGTAATCGATGAGGCGTACTACGCGTTCGCCGATCGCTCGTTTCTGCCACGCGTGCGTGAATTTGCAAATCTCATTGTGGTGCGCACGGTATCCAAGATCGGGATGGCCGGTTTACGCCTCGGCTATGCCGCCGCGCATCCGGCCTGGATTGCCGAGCTCGAAAAGGTGCGGCCGCCGTACAACGTCAATGCGCTGACACAGGCCGCGGTACCGCTGTTGCTCGCGGAGCGTGCGCTTCTCGACGAGCAGG
>DASPYC010000304.1:0-7059 GCA_035636955.1 Casimicrobiaceae bacterium | reverse complement strand
CGAACACCGCTCTCTCGCCCACTTTGCATGTGTTCTCGAATGCGTTGCAGATACAGATGATCGTCCATCTCGGCGGCGTACCGTGCGATGTCGATTTGCAGCTTTTCGGCGTAACTACGCAGTTGAAGGAGTTTCAAGTGCGGCTGGTTATCGAACAACAGGTCGTGCATCGGCCAAAACTTGCCTTGTCCGCCTGCGCTTTCCGCGGCCTCCGCCGCTTGCAACGCCTGCGGATGGACTTCCTCCAGCGGAAAATGCCGATAGACGAAGCGTATGCGGCCCGTGAAATGACGAAGCAGTAATTTGACCGCCGGCGCCGCCTGCTTGCAGTTCGGACATTCGAAATCGCCGTACTCGACCACCACGACGGACGCGTGAGCCGAGCCGATCGAGTGATCGGCCGCGTTCACGGGTACGCTCAGCTGGAACACGAACGATCGATAGCTAGGTCAACGCTAAGTCAACGGCACATCGACCAGGTGTTCCGAGATGAACCAAACTTGCATTTCGTTCGTGCGGATCACGTCGCTCACCAACAGGTCATTGGTGCCGTCGTCGCCGGCTGCCGCGGCTTGTTTGGCCATCGTGCGCGATTCGAGCAGAATGATCTCGTGCGCATGCAAGAGCCGCGCGAGTTGCACCGGCACCGGTTGACGTCCACGCGGCAAGCGGGGAATCAGCGTCGTTTCGGCGACGTCGTGCGCCATCGCGAGGCTGATGCCACCCAGCGATTGGATCCGTTCGGCCACTGTATCGACGAGCTCGCTTTGCTCGTTGTAATGCTTGTCGTAGAGCAGGTGCAGTTGGTAGAACGTCGGCCCCGCGACCTGCCAATGATGCTTCTTGTACATGTCGCGCAGCGTGATCGTGTCGGCGAGCAATTGGTTCAAATTGTCGACGCTTGCCTTGCAAACTTCTTCGGCCAACGCGATCGGCAGCTTCGCAATGCTTCCGAACGGTTGGATCTCGCGCGCATGCTGATCGGTCAATGGCCGCACGCGGCCGATGATGTCGTTTCGCTTGCCAGTCGAGTCATTCATCGCATCATTTCCTTTATCAGTTGATCATCCGACGTACTTTTCCACGACCTCCGGCGGCCGCACGTGTGCTTCGTTCGCATCGCGTCCAGTCTCTCGAAGCGCGCGGCGCTGGCGCAGAAGGTCCCAACATTGATCGAGCTCGACCTGTATCGCGGCGAGCCGCCGCGTTTCGCGCTCGTCAAGCGTAGCGCGATCGAACAGCTGATGCTCTTCGCTGACGAGCTCCTGAATATGGGTAAGTACCGTTGCTTCGTTTCGTTCCTCTGCCATTCGATTTCCTTTCTCTCGTTTCAGCGCGGCGGCAGTGTCAGGCACGCGCCCGCTCCTCCGCCGCTGCATTCGCGCGCGCCGTCGTAGGCGAGGCGATTGCCAGATATTGGTGAATCAGCGCAACGGCCGCTGCACCTTCGCCGATCGCACCGCCGACTCTCTTGACCGATCCCGATCGTACGTCGCCGACCGCGAACACGCCGGGCACACACGACTCGAGCGCGGCAACTGGCTGCGCGGGCCCGCGACTGGTGCACGCGTTGCCGGTGAGCACGAAGCCATGCGTATCGAGCGCTACGCCGCAACTCCTGAGCCAGTCGGTTTCGGGATCGGCACCGACGAACAGGAACACGTGGCGGATCGGCCGTTCTTCTTCGATGCCCGTGCGGTTGTTTCGCCAGGACACCGCAGCGAGCCCGTCCGGCAGTTCGCCATGAAGCCGCGTCAATTGCGTGTGCGTATGGAGCTCGATGTTCGGCGTCGCTTCGATGCGATCGATCAGATAGCGCGACATGCTGGCCGCGAGACCCGGGCCGCGCACCAGAATGTGGACCTTCGGAGCATATTGCGCCAGGAACACGGCGGCTTGCCCGGCCGAATTGCCACCGCCGACGAGCGCCACTTCGGAGTTCGCGCACATTTTCGCTTCCAGCGCGGACGCCCAATACCAAACGCCGCGGCCCTCGAATTCGCTCAAGCGCGGCACAGCCGGCCGCTGATATCGTGCGCCGCTGGCAATGACGAGTGTTCGGGATCGCAGTTTCCGTCCATCGCTCAACATCAACACCAATTCACCGTCGGGCCCGCGCGCGCAATCCAGCGCAGAGGCTTCCGCCGGAATCAACATTTTCGCGCCGAATTTCTGTGCTTGCACGAATGCGCGTCCGGCGAGCGCTTGACCCGAAATACCAGTCGGGAATCCGAGATAGTTCTCGATTCGCGCACTAGCGCCTGCCTGTCCGCCGAACGATCGACAGTCGAGAACGACGACGTGCAAGCCTTCCGAGGCCGCGTACACGGCGGTTGCGAGCCCAGCCGGGCCGGCGCCGACGACCGCGACGTCGAACAGCTCGTCGTGATCAGCGGTGTCGAGCATGCCGAGGCAGCGTGCCAACGAATCTTCCGACGGGTTGAGGAGCACTTCGCCGTTGGGACACAACGCCAGCACATCAGCGGCAGTCGCGCCATACTGCGTTAAGAGCGCCGCGGTGGCATCGTCTTGCGTAGCGTCGATCACTTGGTGCGGATGGCCGTTGCGGCGCAGGAAATTCTGTAAGCGCAGCACATCGGATGACTCCGCGCCGCCGATCAACACCGGACCACTAGCGCCCGATTCGATGAGCCCGACGCGCCGCAGAATCAGCGCGCGCAAGATGCGCTCGCCAAGATCGGCTTCTGCGATGATCAGCGCGCGAAGCTGCTCGGGCGGCACCAAAAGCGTCTCGACGTCGTCGTCCGCATGGCCGTCCACCAAGGCATAGCCGCCCGAGAGCTGCGCGACTTCGGCGAGAAACTGTCCGGGTCCTTGTTGCGCGATGGGAACAACGCGCCCCAACCCATCGCGCTGCGTAATGGAGACGGTGCCTTTCAGCACGACAAACATGCCGGGGCCCGGTGCACCCGCGGCAAAAAGCTGCGTACTGCGCGGATATCGCTGGACGCTACCGAAACGCCTTATGCGTGCGACCTCGGCGTCCGTCAGTGCCGGAAACATTTGATGGCGGCGCGTCGGAACTTCAATTCGAGCATCGTCAACCATAGGACATCACCGTTTGGTGCAGTATTGGAGACGACGGCGATGCAGCAGCCGTCCGGCCTTCGTCTCTGCAACGTTGTGCCGACCAACGAAAAAACAATAACGTTATTGCGCACGACGTACATTCGCGCCCAGCGGCGACGGTGCCGTCACGACTAACGGGATGGGCGATGCGCGCAGTCGCCACGCTTGCAACGCGACACCGAGCAGGAACAAGACGAACAACACCCCCGTGGCTGCCTGCAGCTCAGGGGCATCGGCATTGGCGACGAGAGGCGCACCCGCTGGCAACCGCGTGGATGTTTCCGTGATGCCGGGGATCATGTGAAAAAAGAATGTCGCTGAATAGCTGATCGTCTCGACATAGCGCGATGCCCGGCCGAACACATTCGAGTATCCGGCAATGGCGGCGACGCCGAGGACCAGCAGTGTCACGATGCCGAGCATGTGCGGCTTGCCGAAACCGCCGTGGTGAAAGATAAAGAAACCGGTCACGCAAGTGGCGACCGTCATGCCTATGTACACTTTGCCGGCCAAGCTCCGCGGAGAAATTGCCCTATAGCGTATGAACGCCACCAATCCTGCCACCACGGCAACCAGGCTGATAGCGGTATGAAATTCGCCAAACGGGGTCAGTCCAAGCATGTGCGTCTCCTTGGGGTGCGACGGTGAACGGGTCAAGAATTAAATCACTAAAACGATGAACGTCGACGGCGCCAATCGACATGAACTATCCCGCTCGCCGCGGCACGATGAGGTTGCCGATCGATATTTGAACCGCCTCGCCGTTCTGATTCAGCGTGGTCGTTTTCACTTTGATCAATCCTTGATCGGGTCGGGATTTCGATGGGCGCACTTCGAGTACCTCACTTTCGACACGAAGCTCATCACCGGGCCGGACGGGTCTCGGCCAGCGAAATTCATCGAATCCTGCGCCGACGATGCCGCCCTCGGGCTTAAGGTCGCTTTCGACCAACAGCCGCATCGTCATCGCCGCCGTATGCCACCCGCTTGCTGCAAGACCCTTGAATATTGATCCGTCCGCCGCCTTTTCGTCGAGATGGAACGGTTGCGGATCGAATTCGGCAGCGAAGGTTTTGATCCGCGCCGCATCGATCCGCATCCGCCCCGCGCCGCCAAAGGTTTGCCCGATAGCGAAGTCCTCGAGAAATCGCTTCGTCATCATCCCCTCCCTAGGCGCCGGATTCTTCGCTACCGTGTCGCTCGGTTGCCGGGGGTCTGGAAAAATGCAAGCAATTCTTCGTTGACCTGATCCTTGAGCGTCGTGCACATGCCATGCGGTGCGTCCGGGTAAACCTTCAGCGTTGCGTCCTTGACGATCTTGGACGACATCAGAGCCGACGCACCGATCGGCACGATTTGATCGTCGTCGCCGTGAAGAATGAGCGTAGGAACGTCGAATCGCTTGAGGTCTTCGGTCAGATCCGTCTCCGAGAACGCCTTGATGCAGAAGTACGATGCCGGGAAACCCGCCATCATGCCCTGCAGCCAAAACGACTCGCGGACGCCTTCGGAGACCTTCGCCCCCGGCCGGTTGTAGCCGTAGAACGGCATCGTCAAATCCTTGAAGAACTGCGAGCGATCGGCCTGAACGCCGGCACGAATCTGATCGAACGCCTCGATCGGCGTGCCGCCGGGATTGGCGGGAGTCTTCAGCATCAGCGGCGGGATTGCGCCGATCAGCACGGCCTTCGCCACGCGCTTCGTGCCATAGCGACCGATGTAGCGCGCAACTTCCCCGCCGCCGGTTGAATGGCCCACGTGAATCGCGTCTTTCAGATCGAGTGCATCGACGAGCGCGCCGAGATCATCGGCGTAGGTGTCCAAGTCGTTGCCGTTCCACGGCTGGCTTGAACGGCCGTGGCCGCGGCGATCATGGGCAATGCATCGATAGCCGCGCGAAGCGAGAAAGAACATCTGATCTTCAAAGGCATCCGCGGAAAGCGGCCACCCGTGACTGAAAACGACGGGCTGTCCTGTGCCCCAATCGTTGTAATAGATCTGTGTGCCGTCTTTGGTGGTGATCGTGCTCATCGTTTCCTCCAGGGGGAGTTGGCTGACAACGAGAGATTGCGCCACACACGCTCCAGAACCATGTCCTTAACGTCGGAGTTGACGTCAGACGACACAAAGCAGTGATCGCGGCGCCGGAGACATTCTAGCGCCGACGTGCAAACGATGGGCTGATCGAACGCTTACTTCGTGTACTTCGGCTGATACAGCTGAATGACGAAGTCTCCGGGTGCCTTGAAATGCGTGACGAACCCGTAACCGTGGTCCTGCACTTTTTCGGTGAATTCAACGCCGCGCGATCGCAGTGTCCTGACAGTGTCCTCGATGTCATCGCAGTAGAAAGAAATATCCGCTGTCCCGGATGGCACATCGAATGGCACGCAACCGTTCACTCGCGCGGCTGCGTTGTCATCCAAACCACGATGTCCCACGCATTACGAATTGCGATCACAATCAACAGCACGATCGCGGCCGCCAGGCTGTGAAGACAGAGCGCGATCTTCACCGCGATACCGATGCCCGAGCCGGCAACGAGAAAGAATGCCAAGAATGGAAGACCTATGAACCAGACCCAGTCGAGAATCGGCAGCTTGCTATGCCGCCATTGCGCATGGCCGCGCGTCCAGGCCGTGTAGATAATGCCGCCGAGTCCACCGATCGCCAGCAGCGACCCGAGCAAAGCTGGCGGAATATCGGGCGCTAGCAAAAGCGCGGAACCGACCAGCACCGATGTGAAATGGACGGCGATCGGACTGATGAATGCTCTCACACCTGTCTGCGTACCACGCGCGACAACCTTCGGTCCGAGCGACACAATCACGAACAGCAAGCCCGTCAGCGCCGCCGCGCCGGATCCGACGACCACGTAGAAGTCATGCCACCCTTCGAGCTTCGGCAAGCTTTCCATCTGCCAATCTGCTCAGGCGCGCAGCTGCGGCTCGAACCGCCCGTCGATCGCCGTCCAGCCGGCGTCGGCAAACAACGTCGTTCCGGTTACGTAACTGCTCGCGTCGGATGCGAGAAATACGATCGGTCCCGCCATTTCCTCCGGCTCGGCCCAGCGTCCGAGCGCACTATGTTTCGCGTACGCGTCGTTCCAGGCCGGATTCGACGTGATGGGACGGGTGAGCGGTGTCGCCACAATGCCTGGAGCCAGTGCGTTGACGCGCACGCCGAATGCGCCGACCTCGGCCGCCAGCCCACGCGTCATTTGCACGATGCCGGCTTTGGTCGACGCGTAGATGCTCTGTCCCGGCTCGACGTTCACCGCGCGCATCGATGACATCAGGATGATGCTTCCGCGCTTATTCGGCAGCATCACGCGCGCGGAGGCGCGGGCCACGCGAAACGTGCCTTTCAAATTCAACTCGATCACTCGATCGAATTCCTCATCGCTGTAATCGAGCAGGCGCTTGCGCAGATTGACTGCCGGCGTCGTCAACAGCACATCGAGCCGTCCGTGCTGCTGCACGATATCGCCGACGATGCGCTCGACCGCGGCGGTTTCGCGAACATCGACGTGCATCGCGCTCGACTTGCCGCCGCGATCGCGAATGCCCTCGCTCACTCCTTTCGCCTCATCGTGGACGACGTCTGCAACGATCACGTGCGCGCCGAATGCTGCCATGCCTTCGGCGCCGGCTTGGCCGATACCCGAGCCTCCGCCGACGACGAGTGCGACTCGTCCCGATAGATCGTAGAGCGCCCGGTAATTGAAAGACTTGGCGGGATTCATCGCGTCACGGCTTTCGGCTCTGTTTCCAGCTCTCGCGGGGACCTCTCATCGTACGCTGGTGAAAACTAATATATTAGATATACTAGCCAATAACGCCAGCGGAGCTCGATAGCAATGCCCGATCGGCATCCAAAGCAAAAAACCATGTCCGCCGCCGGAAGCACTCGTAAATTATTACCCGCGCGCCATCCCGATGCCGCCGGGCATCGTGCCGCCACCGCCTC
>DASPYC010000303.1:0-6957 GCA_035636955.1 Casimicrobiaceae bacterium | reverse complement strand
CCCATTTACACTCGCCTGTTACATGATCGAAGGGGGAGGCAGCACCGATTTCGCGATCGTGCGTCGAATGGCCCACGCGCGGCCCGACCTGTTGCAGCGAATCGTCGACGTCAACACCGAAGCCGTCGCGCTGTACCTGGGCGAGCAAATCGCTGCCGGCGTCGATGCCGTGATGATTTTCGATACCTGGGGAGGCATGCTTGCCGCCGATAAGTGGCGCCGCTTCTCGCTCGCGCCAATGCGGTCGGTCTTGAAGCGGCTTTCGGGCACAGCCCGCGCTCATGTCCCGTCGATCGTTTTCACGAAGGGTGGCGGTGCGTGGCTCGATGATCTCGCAGAAAGCGGTGCAGACTGCGTCGGAGTGGACTGGACCGTGGACATCGGTGCGGCCCGCCGTCGGATCGGCAGTCGAGTGGCGGTGCAAGGCAACCTCGATCCGATGGTGCTTCTCACGGATCCGGACACGATCGCCAACGCCGCAGACGCGGTCATTCAGGCCGCCGGCCCTTTACCTGGGCACATCTTCAACCTCGGTCACGGCATCGTCCCGTCGACCCCGCCGGAAAACGTCGCGGCGCTCGTGGCCGCGGTCCATCGCCATTCCGACGCGCCCTCCCGGCAAAGCATCGCGTCCTGATGGAACGGACTTGACAAAGCGAAAAAATCGGTTTCTTCAGGCTACTTATGCACATGTCCTAGCGAGTTTGGACGAGGGTCGGCCAGAACCCACTGCTCATAGTTTTAAAGGACGTAAGCTTCTGAATTGACATGTCAATTGCCACTTTGCCTCCCATTTAACCCTCGTAGTTGTCGCAACGCTCTCCGGGCATTGCCATCGGGAGATCGACTTACGCACACAATTATCCACAGTTGGCCGCCAAAGTTGCTGGTTCCTGCAAAATGAACCACTTGCGCGTCATTGCTGCACCCTGTGCTGAGGAGTTAGAACACTACAACGTGTTTCGCTCAATCGCGTTAGTTGCGCCACCGCGACAATGACGATCGCGCGTGTTGCTCTGCCGGTTGCGCTCGATCGCAGCTTTGATTACTGGGCCCCCGAAGGCCTCGCCCTCACGCGTGGGAGCATTGTTCGCGTGCAGCTCGCGCGGCGCTCGCTCGTCGGTGTGGTCGTCGCCGTCAAGAGCGAATCCGCGGTAATGCGCGAGCAACTGCAGCCGATCGACGAGGTCGTCTCGCTGCTGCCGCTGCCCGATGACGCGCTGGCGTTGTGCGAGTTTGTCGCCGGCTACTATCAACAGCCGCTCGGCATGGCACTCGCGCTTGCGGTGCCCCCGCTTGGCGTTCGCCGCTCGTTACGCGCGAGCGATGGGACCACGCAGCCGCCCGCTTCAACGCTCGAAACGCCGCTAAATGACGATCAGCAGGCGGCCGTCGACGCAATCCGCGCGGCCACCGGAACATTTGCGGCGTTTTTGCTTCAAGGCGTCACCGGCAGCGGCAAGACCGATGTTTTTCTTGCGGCCGCCGATACGGCGATAGCTCAGGGTGGGCAAGTGTTGCTGCTAGTGCCTGAGATCAATCTAACGCCGCAACTCGAAGCGCGCGTGCGCGACGCGCTGCCTCGAGCGCAAGCGGTGACGCTGCACAGCGGGCTTTCCGACGGCGAACGCCGTGCGCACTGGAATGCTGCCTCGACAGGTGACGCGCAACTTGTGCTGGGCACGCGGCTCGCGGTGTTCTGCGCGCTGCCGCGCCTCGCACTAGTCGTCGTCGACGAGGAACACGATACGTCTTACAAACAGCAGGACGGTGTGCGCTATCACGCGCGTGATGTCGCGGTGTGGCGGGCACGCGCACGCAACGTTCCCATCGTCCTATCGAGTGCAACACCGTCGCTCGAGTCATTCGCGCGGACCGAAGCGGGAAAGTATCGCCGCCTGTTGCTCCCGCGCCGCGCAGATCCGCGCGCGCAGTTGCCGCGGATTTCGTTTGTCCCCAATCGCGGCGAAGGCGCGCGCGACGGAATCTCGGGTCCGCTGTGGGGCGCGCTGGGCGCATGCATTGCGCGCGGCGAGCAGGCGCTTGTGTTTGTCAATCGCCGTGGCTATGCGCCCTCGCTCAAGTGCTCCGCATGCGGGTGGCAAGCGGACTGCCCCCGCTGCAGCGCGCGTTTGACGATGCATCGGGAGCCGCCCTGCATGCAATGCCATCACTGCGGGCATCAGGAGGCGTTGTCCCCATCATGTCCCCAATGCGGCAACGTCGATTTGCTTCCGCAAGGTCACGGAACGCAGCGACTCGAGCGCACGTTGAAGCAAGCGTTCCCGCACGCGCGAATCATGCGCGTCGACCGCGACAGCACCCGGACCAAAGGCGCATTCGCTGCCATGCGAACGCAAGTGGCGGAGCAAGCGATCGATGTGCTGGTCGGAACGCAGATGCTGGCGAAGGGGCACGATTTCCCGCGTCTCACGCTGGTCGGCGTGCTCGGTGCCGACAACGCGCTTTACAGCGCCGATTTTCGCGCGACCGAACGGCTCGGCGCATTGTTGACGCAAGTTTCCGGGCGCGCCGGGCGCGCCGGCTTACCTGGCGCGGTCATCGTGCAGACCGATTTTCCCGCGCATCCGGTATTCGCCGCGCTGGAAACGCACGACTACGATCGGTTCGCGCGCGACCTTCTGGTCGAGCGCGAAACCGCGCAATTGCCGCCGGTCACTCACGCTGCGTTAGTGCTGGCAGAAGCGCATCACCGCGCGGATGTCGACGCGTTTCTCGATCACGCCCATGCGGCGGCCATCGCGCTCGTCAATCAAAATGCTGAGGCTGTGACCGTTTATTCGCCGGTGCCTGCAGTGCTTGCGCGGCGTGCGGGATTCGAACGCGGTCAACTGGTCGTCCAGAGCGCGAGTCGCGCAAGCCTGCAACGCTTCGTTGCGGGATGGCGCGACGCTTTGATCGCCCCGCCCGGCAAGCGCGTGCGCGTTTCGCTTGATATCGATCCTGCGAGCTTTTGCTGAGTTGACGTCAACTATAATGCGCGCTCGGCGCTCCCGCGGATATCGGTTCAAATGGCTGTCGATGCAAGAGAGAAAATAGAAGAGGCGCTGAAGGAAGCGATCCGCAAGGAACTGCCCGACGTTCAGGACTACGTGCCGACGCTCGAGCGCCCGCGCAATCCCGATCATGGCGATTTCGCAACGCCCGACGCCTTAACTCTGGCGAAGCGATTGCGGGGCCCGCATGGGCCTAGTCCCCGCGCGATAGCTGAGTTGATTGTGGGAGCGACTGGGTCAGCCCTGCAGAATGTCGCGTCTCCCGAACCCGCGGGTCCCGGATTCGTCAATTTTCGTCTTTCGCCGGCTGCACGGCAGGCGATCGTCCCACGCGTGCTTGACCTTCGCGATCGCTTCGGGCGCAGCGACACGCACCATGGCGAGCGCGTGATTGTGGAATTCGTGTCGGCGAATCCCACCGGTCCGCTGCATGTCGGACATGGACGCCAGGCGGCGCTCGGGGATGCCATCGCGACGTTGCTCGAATGGCAGGGCTACGCGGTTTCGCGCGAGTTCTATTACAACGACGCGGGCGCGCAAATCCAGAATCTCGCGCTGTCGGTGCGGGCGCGCGCACAAGAGCTTCTCGGCGAGCATGCGCATTTTCCCGAGGACGGGTATCGCGGCGAATACATCCGCGAGCTCGCGCAGCGCTATCTCGACGAAGTGGGTAACGATTTGTCGGACATCGAATCGATCCGCCATTTTGCTGTCGCGGCGTTGCGCGAAGAACAGGACCGCGATCTGCAGGCGTTCGGCGTCAAATTCGATCGCTACTATCTCGAGAGCTCGCTCTATACCGACGGCCGCGTCGACGCGACGGTTTCACGGCTTATGGCGTCCGGCGCCGTGTATGAAAAGGACGGCGCGCTGTGGCTGCGCACGACGGACTACGGCGACGACAAAGATCGGGTGATGCGCAAGACCGATGGCGGCTACACGTATTTCGTTCCGGACGTCGCCTATCACGTCACGAAATTCGAGCGCGGATTTGCGAAGGCGATCAATGTTCAGGGTGCCGACCATCACAGCACGGTCACGCGCGTGCGCGCAGGACTGCAGGCGCTATCAATGGACATTCCCGCTGGCTATCCCGACTATGTCTTGCACAAGATGGTCACGGTGATGCGCGGCGGCGAAGAGGTCAAGATCAGCAAGCGCGCGGGAAGCTACGTGACGGTTCGCGACTTGATCGACGAAGTCGGCCGCGATGCTGTCCGGTATTTTCTCATGTCGCGCAAGGCGGATACGGAGTTCGTGTTCGATATCGATCTCGCGCGCTCGCAGTCGGAAGACAACCCGGTTTATTACGTCCAGTATGCGCATGCGCGCGTGTGCTCGGTGCTGAGGCAGTCGGGCATCGCATTCGAACAAGCGCCGGCAGAGCTCGCGAACGCCGACCTGACGCCGCTCGCGAGCCCTTACGAGAACGCGCTATTGCGTCGGCTCGCCGATTTTCCGACCGAGCTAGTCGTCGCCGCGCGCGACTTGGCGCCTCATCTCATCACGTTCTACCTCAAAGACTTGGCGCAGGAATTCCACAGTTACTATAATGCGGAACGGTTTCTCGTCGACGATGAACGCGACAAGCGCGCGCGTCTCGCCTTGGTGGTTGCCGTAGGACAGGTGTTGCGGAGCGGCCTTGCGGTCTTGGGCATCGGCGCACCCGAACAGATGTGATACATATCGCGACCGCCGCGAACCCTTATCGTCGATCATGAGCCGAACCCGCAATTCACCCACCGTCGCGTCATCGTTCACCAAGCCCTCGCGTCGCGACCATGGCGGTACGTTGCTCGGCATATTCGTAGGGCTCGTCATCGGCCTCGGCATGGCGGCGTCCGTCGCGTTTTGGCTGATGAAGAACAATCCGGCGCTGCAGTCGCCCGTGTCCGCGAACAACGCGCGCGAACCGGTCAAGGAACCTTCGCGCGCCGCAAAAAACGACACTGCTGAAAAGCCGCGTTTCGATTTCTACAAGATTCTTCCGGGCGCCGATGAGACGCGCGGTCAAGCGGAGCGCAAGCCCACCGAAAAAACGGACCGTGCCGTGGTTGAACAAGCGAAGGAACGGGCGAACCCCAAAGCCCCTGACCGTGCTGTGGAAACCACGCAGGAGCGGGCACCTTCGATCGTCGCAAGCGTGGATCCGTCGAAGGCTGCAAAGGGTGGCGACAAGTTCTGGCTGCAGGCGGGTTCGTTCTCGACTGAGTCGGACGCCGAAAATCTGAAAGCGCGACTTGCGTTCGCTGGGTGGGAAGCATCGGTCCAACAGGGACTTCTGCCGGATAAGGTCATTCGCTTCCGCGTACGCCTGGGGCCTTACGACAACCAAGACGAAATGCAGCGAATCAAGGGCGAGCTCGGAAAACGAGGGTTCGAGGCCGCCGTCATCAAGTTCTGATTGGCGTAGACGCCGCTGTGCCGCTCGCCGAACTCCGTCATCCCGCCGGCATCCAACGACGTTGTTAACCACCAAGGTGATTCTCATGGGAGTGTCGATGAGCACGACTCGAGCGCAGTCGAATCCGCAACGCGGCATGATGCGCCGGCGTGCGTTCCTCGCAGCGACGCTGGGCCTCCTCGCGGCGTCGATTGGGTCAAAGGCCGCCGCGCAATTGATGGAAGGGAAGAACTATTTGCGGCTGAAGAACCCGGTTCCGGTCGAAACGGGCAAGAAAATCGAAGTGATTGAGTTCTTTTCCTACGGATGCCCGCACTGCGCCGAACTCGAGCCTTACCTGGACACTTGGCTCGCCAAGCTGCCGTCCGACGTGCAATTTCGCCGGGTGCCGGTGATGTTTCAGGATCGGTGGGTCAATCTCGGCAAGATCTATTACACGCTCGACGCGATGGGCGAGGAAGCGAAGATCTCGCCCGAAGTATTCACCGCGATCCACGGCAAGAACGTGAGCTTGTGGAACGACAAGACGTTCTTCGACTGGGCGGCGAGCAAGGGCCTGGATCGCAAGAAGGTCGAGGATGTCTACGCGTCGTTCGCGATATCGGGCAAGATGAATCGCGCCAAGCAACAGGCGCAGACATTCGATATCCAGTCGGTCCCCACCGTCGTTGTCGACGGCAAATTCATCACGGGCTCCGACAAAGTGGGCTCGCATGCGCAGCTTCCTGCCGCGCTCGACGAGCTTGTTGCGAAAGCACGCAGCGAGCGCAGCAAGAGCTGATTGAAAGCGGCCGCAGGTCCATGGCGACTTGCGACACCCGATGAACGTGTTTCTGACGGGCTCATCGTCAGGCATCGGCGCTGCGCTCGCGACGCTCTACGCAGCGCGCGGCGCGACGCTCGGCCTTTTCGCGCGGCGTGAGGCGGAGCTCGAGCGGATCGCCGCGGCGCTCGCGCCGGCCGAAGTCCTTACCTACGCCGGCGACGTGCGCGAGGCTGCCGCACTTTCTGCAGCGGCCGGCGATTTCAGCGCGCGCGTTGGCGTCCCTGACGTCGTGATTGCCAGTGCGGGCGTCTCGCGCGGAACGCTCACGTCGCACGCCGAGGATCTGCCGGCGTTTCGCGCGGTGTTCGACACCAACGTACTCGGCATGGTGGCGACGTTCCAACCGTTCGTCGAGCCGATGCGCGAAAAAAAGATCGGGGTCCTCGTCGGCATTGCCAGCATCGCCGGTTTTCGCGGCTTGCCGGGTGCGGGCGCTTATTCCGCATCGAAGGCGGCGGCGATCGCATATCTCGAGAGCCTGCGCGTGGAGCTCGCCGACTCCGGCATTGCGGTCGTCACGATTTGTCCGGGTTTCATCGACACGCCGATGACCGACGGCAATCCGTATCGAATGCCGTTTCTCATGCCCGCGGACGTTGCGGCCCGCAAGATCGCGCGCGCGATCTTGCGCAAGAAGCGCTTTTACGTATTGCCGTGGCAGATGAGTTTGGTCGGGCGCGCACTGAAGATCGTGCCTCGGCCGCTCTATG
>DASPYC010000302.1:0-2357 GCA_035636955.1 Casimicrobiaceae bacterium | reverse complement strand
AATCGACGTGACGGCGCGTGTCGAAGCGGCCGAGTCCGATAGCTCGGCTCGAAACTGAGCGTGATTTGCCGATGATGCAACGCTTTACAGCGCAACGGTTTACTCGAGGACGCTGGCGCGCATGGCTCGCCACGTACGTGTTGCTCGCGCTCGTTTGGCCGGCGATCGGACCGTTGCCGTGGCTGATCGACTTCGCACCCGACGAGCATCGTGCCGATCGCAGCGTTTCCAATGACAACGCTGACGAGCACGCCGGATCGCACTCACATCACGATGCATCCGAGATCCCCGGCAGCCCCACGCATCCGGACGATCACGATTGCTTCCAGTGCCAGGTCATCAAGCACTTGGCGCGCTGCGTTCCATCGGCTTGCGCTTACCCAGTTGTCGCGCTCGCCGCCGGCAGTTTTCCCAAGCCGCCGATCGTAGCGGAATCGATCCACGCGGCGTTTGCCGTTCCTCGTCCTCCGATCCGCGGTCCACCTCTCCTCGACGTCTGACGTGTAGTCGCGTTCGACGGCTCCGTTGCGGTTGCTGCGCGCATACGCGTTCAGCTTTCGCGTTGGCCGCGCTGCTCACGCGCCGAGCTGCTCCCGTGTTTATCTGAGGAGGATGGGAAATCATGGCATTCGCACGAACAACGACGCGCACGCCGATTCGCCGTGCGCTGGCCATGCCGATCGTCTGTTCGCTGGCGTTTGGCGTTGTAACGATTCAAGACGTGCTCGCGCACGGTTTCGCGGGAAAGCGGTTCTTTCCCGCCACGCTCGTGACCGAGGACCCGTTCGTCGCGGACGAGCTGTCGCTGCCGACGATTGGTTATCGGAAGGTGCCGGGAGAAGGTGACGGTCCGGCGGCGCGCGAGACCGATTTTTCGGTCGACATGTCGAAACGGATCACCGAAAATTTCGGCGTCGGTTTTGGCGCGACGTACAAGGAGGTACGGCCGGACGGCGGCGACACGCAACGCGGGTTCGACAATCTCGCCGCAAGCGTCAAGTACAAGTTCTACCAAAGCAATGAGCATGAGGCGATTCTCTCCGCCGGTATCGATTGGGACATCGGCAGCAGCGGCTCGAAGCGTGTCGGCGCCGAACCGTTTTCGACCTTCACGCCGGCGTTGTTCTTCGGCAAGGGTTTCGGCGACTTGTCGGATGATATGAAATATCTCCGACCTCTTGCGGTGACCGGACAGCTCGGCATCGGAATCCCGTCGCGCTCGAGCACGACGACCGTCAACGATGACGGGGACGTCGATGTCGAGCGGCATCCGCACACGCTGCAATGGGGCTTCGCGATCGAGTACAGCATTCCGTATTTGAATGCGAACGTCCAAGGCACCGGCTGGAGCGAGCCGTTCAACCAATTGATCCCGGTCATCGAATTCGCGTTTTCGACGGCGCTCGACCGCGGTGAGCATGGGACGACGGGGACGATCAATCCCGGCATCATCTGGGCCGGACGTTATGTTCAAGTCGCGGCAGAAGCCGTCATTCCTGTTAACAGTCGAAGCGGAAGTCGCGTCGGCTGGATCGCGCAACTGCATTTCTTCTTGGACGATCTCTTTCCGACGACGATCGGAAGGCCGATCTTTCCGCGCTGAGCTATGAAACGGGTGCTGCTGGTAACGTGTCTTGCGGCATGCGTCGCGTGTTCGACTGCGCGCGCACACGCATTTCTCGACCACGCGGCACCCGCCGTCGGCAGTACGGTACGTGCGCCGCCGGCCCAGGTGCGCCTCTGGTTCACGCAGCAACTCGAACCGACCTTCAGCAGCGTTCGAGTGGTCGACCGATCGGATAAACGCGTTGACCGCGGCGACGCGAAAGTCGACGCGCGCGATACAAGGATCTTGCAGGTGTCCGTCCCGGCGCTCGTACCGGGGCGCTATCGGGTCGTGTGGCGGGTGCTATCGGTCGACACGCACGTCACCGAGGGCGACTTCACGTTCGACGTCGCGCCCTGACGGAATTCGCCCATGCAGACAGCGCACTCTCGATGAACTTGCTCCTCGTCGTCACGCGGTTCGTGCATCTGCTGGCGACAATCGTCCTGTTCGGCGGGTTGGCGTTCATGGCGATGGTCGCGGTTCCGGCGATGCGCGCCGATGCGCAAGGCAAGGCGCTTGCGTGGGATCGGCTGTGGCGGCGCATTTACTCGCTCGTGCATTGGGGTCTGGGCGTGGGCCTCGTATCGGCGCTAGCGTGGTTCGTGCTCGAGGCGGCGCTCGTCAGTGGCTCGCCGCTTATGGACCTGCTGAAAGACGACATCGTTGGTCGCGTCGCGACGCAGACACTGTTCGGCCGTGTCTGGATGATGCGGTTCCTCATCGCGATTGTGCTGCTTATCTGGTTGGT
>DASPYC010000301.1:0-3325 GCA_035636955.1 Casimicrobiaceae bacterium | reverse complement strand
GGGCACGCGCTTGGTACTGCGCTTGACCTGTGGCCTATCGTTGAAGACGAGTTATTTGGGTATGAGCTCGTACCTCATCGAGAAGCGCACACGCATCTGATCATTGGATGCAATGGACGCGGCGAGATCGCGGTGCGCAGGACTTCGTATCGCGCCGGAGCGCAGGGGGCATTGCGGTTGGTGGCCGTGAATGGTCGCCTCCTTTCGCGGAGCGATCGCGCCGCGCGCTACAGCATTCAACAACGAGACTCAGTATTCGCCGACTGGGCCGCTGCTGCGGAATCGGCTTGCACCCAACTCAGTATCTTGTTTCCGGATGGAACTGCAGGCGCTGGAATCGCGCGCGACCACGAACACCGTACTCTTGAAAAGGCTCTTCGCGTCGCTCATTCGCGTCTCGCTCGTTGGGACCCCTGGATCCAGTTTTTCGGTGTGCCCAATGAAGCGCAACTGGGCTTTGCGTTGATAGGCGCCCGTGGTGAGCGCGGCGAGTTGACATTTCGACAGCCCAACACGTGGACATTGCATTGGAACGTGCGGTCGGAGGTCGTAAATGAATCATGGTCGATACTGGTGGATGACTTCGATTCAGGTGCGGACACACGCTTCGGCAAATTGCATTTTTCGGATCGTCGCGCGCATCGCCGTCGCGCGACGGACCGCGGCAGCGTCGCGGCCGGTTGGCTCGGAAAAGACAGACGCCAGACACGCGGACGACGGACGG
This sequence comes from Casimicrobiaceae bacterium, assembly GCA_035636955.1. Taxonomy (GTDB): domain Bacteria; phylum Pseudomonadota; class Gammaproteobacteria; order Burkholderiales; family Casimicrobiaceae; genus VBCG01. Next base: position 2,601 of record DASPYC010000301.1, on the reverse strand, counting down.
TGGACCAACACGATACGTAACGAGCGAGAAAGGACCTCTTCGACGTGGCGGCGGGCGATCGATATTGAACACCTTGGAAACCGTCACGATCTGCAGCGGGCTTTCTGATCCGTTGGCGCCGGCAAGAATCGCAGCCGCGCCGCGACGAGAAATTCGTTGATTTCGTCAGAAGCGCCTGCACTAATCGTCGACGAGCGCCCTCCAGCTTCTTCATCGGCCGCCGACGGGCGCGATCTCTCGCGGCTGCATCGGCGCCTGGCATGTTGGAAATTCATCGCTTTGTCCGGTTCGACGCGACTCGCGTCACATGGCCGTGATTGACCGTCGGTGGCTCATCGCGCGAGCCCTTCATCGAACCGTTCGGCGCCTGAAATACGCTACCGGCACGCGTTCAAACGGCGGACGAGCCGTCACCGGTGGTGTTGCTGCGGATAGAGTCGGTCGAGCGCCTCGCGTGCAGCATCCGCGAGCAGCGCTCGCAATCCTGCTTCGATGCGTTCGACGTCGCATGTTGGCTGGCGTTGGGCCCATAGTGCGACGAGCTGATCGTTGTGCTTGTTCAGGATCTGCGCGACAAGCGGCGGCCAGAACGCCGGGTACTCGGTCTCGACCCAATCGCCGCGGCCGCGGCCATAATGCGCGACGGCGAGGTAACGCAGCAACGCCGACGCGACAAGGCCCGAAAGGAATGCGTCGTCCCAGCGCAACAGCGTGCCCGACCGTCCGCGTACGAGGTTCATGCCGCGCGCGATACCCGCGCCGCCCAACGCGCCGACCACCGCGCCGGTCAAGAGGCCTGCTCCGAACGTGAGGCCTCCCGCGGCGAGGTCGGCGGCAAGTCCCGTGAGTGCGCCGGACACGACGCCACCCATCATCGCGGCCTTGCCTTCGCTGAACGGCGCATCCAGCGCGACGCTGGCCGCCAATCGCGCGAGCACTTCTCCGGTCGCGCGGCCGTCGAGCCCGTGCAGCGCGATCAATTGATCGGTGCTCCGGCGCAACGCTTCGTCCAGCCGCGCCGCCATCGCCTGCGACGCGCGCGCCTTCGCATTCTCCATCGGGTCCTTGCCGAGGCCGAGACTATGACCGATATTGCGCAACGCGCTGCCGATGGCGGCTTCGTGCACGCGTTCGTGATCACAGCACGCAGCAGCGATCGGCACGGCGAGCGACGCCATCGCCTCGGAGAACCGCGCTTGATGACGCGCTTGCCACGCGTGGACGACCCGATCGTACGAATCGCGCCGTGCCTCCGGCAGCGCATCGCGGACGAGATCGAGGACCACGATCTCCTGCACCCAGCAACGGGCGAATGCATCGAGCGTCGTTACCGCGCGAATGATCGGACGCGGACCCAATGCGGTGCGCCAGCGCATCTCGTCCACCAGCTCCTCGTCGCGTGGGCGCGGCCGGCCCGTCTGATTGATCACCACGATCACCGGCTTGCCGATCCACTCGAGGATCGCGAGCTCCGGCGCGAGGTAGCCCGCGTCCTCAGGCGCCTCCGCTGCATTGACGAGATACAGCACGACGTCCGCGTGGTCGCGAACATTTTGCATAAGTTGCTGCGAAAGGAAGAAGGCGCGGTCGCGAAAGCGGTCCCAGACTTGCGACAGAAACCAGCCGACCGGGTTGCTGTATTGGGCGAGCCGTCGTGCGAGCCGCGCGCTATCGCCGAAACCCGGCGTGTCCCACAAGACCAGCGCGTCGCCTGACGTGGTTTCGATCAGCGGATAGCCCGTGGCTTCCTGCGTCACGTGCTGGACGTCGCGCACGGCGCCTACGTCCCGGCCGAGGAGTGTGCGAGCGAGCGTCGTCTTCCCTGCATTCGTGTGCGAGATCAGCGAGAGCGCGATCGCACTCATTGCGCACGAGCCGCGATCGCTTCATCGAATGCGTTCTCGGCCGCGGCGATATCGGGCGCCGACAAATCGACGAACACCGTCGGAACGTGAGCCTCCTCGCCCAACTGCCGCCACGCAACGCGCCTTTCGGAAATGCGCGCCGGGGTGCTTTTCCAATGAGCCGCCCAAGCACCCTCGTCGATCAATGCCACCAGCGCTTCGGCGCCGGGATGTGCGCGCGCGAGTGCCGCGAGAAATGTGCCGTGCACCTCGCGTTCCGGCGTCGCGCTCGCATTGAACAAGACGACGAGCGTGGCGCCGGCGGCATCGCCGGCGGGCACTTCGTCGCCGCCGTAGGCGACCGGTTGAGCGAACGTCACGGCGACGTTTCCGAACGTTCGCACGATGACGGCCTCGAGGCCGCCGATCGCCGCGGGTGCTGGAGTATGGCTGTACGGAAACACGCGCACGCGCGCCGGGCGTCCGCGAAAGCCGCGCAACAAACGTTGGAAGTACGGCTCATCGAGCGGCTGGAGCAAACGCGCGGCCCGGTGGCGTTCGAATACACGCGCGATGAATGCAAGTAGGAGGCGCGGGACGATGACGACTACGACAATGGTGGCGGCCATCAGATGGAGCCAGCGCGCAGCATTTTCTCCGGCCGGCGAACGGATCGCGGCTATGGCGTCGACGTCGGGCACGTGGATCCCCGTCAGCAACGCGCCCGGTGCGTATGCGAAGGCGACGATTGAGCGCA
>DASPYC010000300.1:0-2328 GCA_035636955.1 Casimicrobiaceae bacterium | reverse complement strand
CACCGTCTTGCTGCCAGGCTCGAAGAGCATCTCCAATCGCACATTGCTGCTCTCGGCGTTGGCGGAAGGAACGACGACGCTTCGCAACTTGCTCGATGCCGACGACACCGATCGGATGGTGGAGGCACTGACGGCACTTGGTGTAGGCATCGAACGCGATCGCGCCTCAATGCGTTGCGTTGTGCATGGGGTCGGCGGCCATTTGCCGGAAGGGCGCGCAAGATTGTTTCTGGGAAATGCCGGAACAGCGTTTCGTCCGTTGACGGCGGCGTTGGCCATTCTGGGCGGTGAATATGAGCTTTCAGGTGTACCGCGGATGCACGAGCGACCGATCGGCGACCTTGTCGACGCAGTTATTGCCTTGGGCTGCGACGTCCGTTACTTGGAACGCGAGGGCTTTCCGCCGCTCGCGATCGGTTCGGCAGGCGGGGTAGCGGGCGCCAACGTGCGCATTCGCGGAGACGTTTCGAGCCAGTTTCTGTCGGCGCTGCTGCTCGCACTGCCGCTCGCACGCGAAGCGGAATCGCGTTCGACGACAGTGACGCTGACGACGCCGTTGATCTCGCAACCGTATGTCGCTATGACGACGAATCTGATGGGGCGCTTCGGCGTGACCGTCGAAAGTCCCGATCCGCACACGTTTCGAGTTCCGGCAGGCGCGTGCTACAAAAGCCCCGGCGCTGTCGACGTTGAAGGCGACGCGTCGACCGCCTCGTACTTTCTCGCCGCAGGCGTGGTAGGCGACGGGCCGGTGCGCGTGAGCGGCGTTTCCCGCGACTCGATCCAAGGCGACGTCCGCTTTGCCGACGTGCTTGCGAAGCAGGGCGCCGACGTGCGTTTCGGGGGCGACTTCATCGAAGCACGCGCGGGCGCGCCGCTTTGCGGCGGAACGATCGATTGCACAGAAATCCCGGACGCTGCGATGACGCTTGCCGTCGCGGCGCTTTTTGCGACAGCCCCGACGCGCCTCGAGAGCATTGGCAGTTGGCGCGTCAAAGAGACCGACCGAATCACGGCGATGGCAACCGAGCTCGCGAAGATCGGCGCAGACGTCGCGGCGGGCCCAGATTGGCTCGAAGTCGCTCCTTCTGCTCGATTCACTTCGGCGATCGTCGACACGTATGACGACCATCGGATGGCGATGAGCCTTTCGCTTGCTGCATTCGGCGGCATCGCGATCACGATCAACGATCCCGGTTGCGTACGGAAAACGTTTCCCGGGTACTTCGATGCGTTGCGGGAAATCACCGCATGACAGCCGCAAGCGTGGGGGGCCCACTTGTTATCGCCATCGACGGGCCCGCAGCTTCCGGAAAAGGAACGATGGCCGCCGGCGTCGCGCGGGAGCTTGGTTTTCGCTATCTCGACAGCGGATCGCTCTATCGTCTCGTTGCATTGAAGGCGCTGCGCGCCGGGATTCCATTGACTGACGAGAGAGCCCTCGCGGACGCCGCGTCAAAGCTCGACTTCGCGTTCGACGACGGCGGCGTTCGGCTTGACGGCGAGGACGCGACCGAGGGCATTCGCAGCGAAGCGATGTCGGCTGCAGCATCACAGGTGTCCGTGCATCCTGCCGTCCGCGGCGCGCTTCTGTCGCGGCAACGTGCATTCAGGCAACCGCCCGGGCTTGTCGCCGATGGGCGCGACATGGGGACGGTCGTGTTTCCGGACGCGGCGATTAAAGTCTTTGTCACGGCAAGCGCCGAGGAGCGTGCAAAGCGCCGGTATAAGCAGTTGATCGCAAAAGGAATCTCTATTACAATGGAGGGTCTTTTGCGCGATATCCGTGAGCGCGACGCGCGTGATGCAGGCCGAGTGGCTGCACCGCTAAGGCCTGCCGATGACGCCGTGATCCTGGATACAACCGATCTCACGATCGACGCGGCGATCGGCGCTGTCCTCGACCTCTATCGGGTACGAACAACAGCGGTCGAACGGCAGCGGTCGTAAGTACGCCGCAAGGACCCACTGAGGGTGCAAGAGAGAACGCCGTCTTCAGCGCGCTTTTGCCGGCGCGCTATAGGCGGGCATTTATCGACCAACCCGTCGCAGACGAGAAATAGGGTTCTCGCACACGCGACGGTCAACCGTTTCGAAAGGGACCAACCCCATATGGCAACCGCAACACAAACCACCACCGCCGCGCCGGCCGCGGCCGAAAATTTCGCCGCCCTGTTCGAGGAATCGCTGTCCCGCCAGGAAATGCGACAGGGCGAGCTCATCACCGCTGAAGTCGTTCGTGTCGATTTCAACGTCGTCGTCGTCAATGCGGGACTCAAGTCGGAATCGTTCATTCCCATCGAGGAATTCAAGAACGACGCCGGCGAA
>DASPYC010000299.1:0-10205 GCA_035636955.1 Casimicrobiaceae bacterium | reverse complement strand
CGAGCGCAAGCCCCAGACCCGACGTACCGCCGGTGATTGCGACGCGAGCGCCGCGCAAGATGTCATGTCGTATTTCAGTTCGATAACTCGTGTCCATCGGTATTCTCCTGTCGATGGACCGATAATAAGAGCGCGGATCCGTTATCCCCAGCGCTATGTCCAACACATTGGCGGAAGGTCGAATCGATGGACGCTCCTCATCACGTCGCGGCGCATCTGGCGCGCAATCTCCTCTCGCTTCGTCACGCCCGCACGTTGACGCAGCACGCGCTCGCCAAGTCCGCGGGTATCCCGCGCTCGACGATTGCAAACCTCGAATCGGGCGAAGGCAATCCGTCGCTTGCCGTGCTCGTCAAAGTCGCGAATTCGCTCGGCGTGCCAATCGATGAGCTGCTCGCATCACCGCGAGCGAAGGTTCGCAAGTGGGCCGCGGCCGATATCGCGGCGCGAAGCCACGGACGTGGCGTCACGCTGCGGCCGCTCGTCCCGGAGCCCGTTCCTGAAGAAATGCTGAGCGTGATGGAATTCGCGCCGCGCGGCGCAATGCGCGGAACGCCGCATTTGCCGGGAACGCGAGAATTCTTTACGTGCCTTGGCGGGCAGGTGACGATCTTCGTTGCCGGCGATCGCTTCGAGCTCGGCGCCGGCGATGTGCTCGCCTTTCCCGGCAACCTACCGCATTCGTACCAAAACCCCGATGCGCAGGGCGCCGCACACGGCGTGTCTGTCGTGATTTTGGCGAAAGCGGGGGTATAACCGCGGATTGCCGGTTACATCTTCGACCATCGCGCGCGTTGTCGAGCCGGCGCGAAAATCCGCGCGAAGCGTCAGTGGATGGTCGCGCTGGACAAAAAGCGGAGATGCGCGCCGCTCTTCAGGCGAAATACGCCCTCGCCGACGTGCTCGGCGTCGTCGATCTCGGCACGCGTGAGCGCGATCTCGGTATCGCCGCGCTTGGCCTCGAGGACGACATCATCGGCAACGGTATCCTCGTCGGGAACGCGCAGATACTCGGTCTCGAACACGACACCGTCAATCAGGACGAAATCGGCGTTGTCCATCATTTCGATGAGATGAGTCACTTTTCGCGGCTCCTTTCGGCTTTGACGATACGCTGCACATTTCCAAGATGCGGCCGGAGCAAAGCCCGTTCAAGGGCCGGGGTCCCGCCTACACGCGAGCAGTGTTCGGCCTACAGCGATGTCAACCGGCGAGCGCCCGTACGAAATTGGGGAGGGCCAGCGCCGCACTGTGCACCGAGCCGTTGTAATACTGGAGATCGCGAATACCGCGTTCCGCGATCCGACGGTCGATTTCCCGTGATGGGACCGTGGCGGGATCGAGTTTTGCCGAGCAGCAGGCCATCATCCACAGGCCGCCATAGAGGGGAATCGATGCGAGATAGGGCCGGACGAGCGGAAACGCCTGCCGCAGCGACAATAAGCCGGCACGGATGCGATCGGGATGCGCAATTGGACTCGCGATATGCAACGTCATCGCGCCGCCTGGCTCGAGCCGCGCCGCGCACGCGCGATAGAAATCCACCGTATAAAGCGGCATCGACGGGCCGCCTGGATCGGTCAAGTCGAGTACGATCAGATCGAACTTTTCGGTCGCGCCGCGCACGTACGCAAAGCCGTCTTCGATACGCAGATCGACGCGCGGGTCGTCGAGGCTTCCCCGATGGACGTTGCCGAGATGCTTGCGCGAGATATCGACGACCGCCGCATCGATCTCCGCGAGCGTCACCGCTTGCATCGACGGATGCTTGAGCAGCTCTTCGGCACTGCCGCCGTCGCCTCCGCCGACGATCAACGCGCGTCGAGGGTTCGGATGCGACAGCGCAGCCATGTGAACGAGGTTCTCGTGATAGAAGAACTCGTCCTTTTCGGACGTCATGAAATGGCCGTCGAGACGAAACAGCTTGCCGAAGGGCTTGCTGTCGTGGACTTCGACGTCCTGGAATGACGAGCGAAATTTTTCGATCAGATGCGCCGACCGGATGAAGAATCCCCAGTCGTCGGTCAAATACTCGGTCATCGCGTCGGGCGCGAGATCGCCGTCAGGATTCCTTGCCGTCATCCTTGCCCCCGCGCCGGATCGCTTGAAAGCGAGAGCGCTGCGGCTTCAACACCGCCTGCAACGCGCGGAAGACGCGGTCGGCCTTGTCGCTGTTGTCGGTGGTGTAGTTGCAGACGTAGACGTCGACCGCGACGAATCCTGCTTCAGGCCACGTATGAATCGCGAGATGCGATTCGGCGAGGAGCACTGTGCCGGTAACGCCCTGGGGCTTGAACTGGAAGAACCGGTCACCGACGATCGTGAGGCCCGCTTGTTCAACCGCCTTGAGACAAACGTCGCGCAATGCGTCGGACTGCGTGAAAACCGGCGTGTCGGCAGGGCAGCCGTACCATTCGCCTAACAGATGGATTCCGTCCATTAGTCGTCCCCCGAAAATTCGTTTCTTGCAAGCGCAAACTCCACTGATGCGCTTGCGCAAAAACGGCCCCGCCCGCATCGGGCTTATTGACCAGCTCTTGAACCGAAAACCGAGTCCTCATCTGACACTCATCTGTCACACTTCGCGGATGCATCCGCCGTGGATAATCGTGTCGTCATCGGCATTGGACAAAACGCGCGATTATTGCACAAATGTTGTGCTTTCGCGATAATTTTCAATTCCTTCGCGTCTAAATCCCCTCTACGGCGCGCAATGGCGCTGCCTACCGGAACAACCATGGCTGATATCGCAACAACAGCGCGCAGCGGCGCGACCGCCGAGCGCGCGCCGGATCACGAGCTCGCCAACGCGATTCGCGCACTCGCGATGGACGCCGTCGAAAAGGCGAAATCGGGACATCCGGGCATGCCGATGGGGATGGCGGAGATCGCCGTCGCGCTGTGGACACGTCATTTGCGACACGATCCAACCAATCCACATTGGCCCGATCGCGATCGCTTCGTGCTGTCGAACGGCCACGGCTCGATGCTGCAATACGCGCTGCTGCACCTGAGCGGGTATGAATTGCCGATGGCCGAACTGCAACGGTTTCGTCAGCTCCACTCCATGACACCCGGGCATCCCGAAGTCGGTCTGACGCCAGGCGTCGAGACGACGACCGGACCGCTCGGGCAAGGACTCGCAAACGCCATCGGAATGGCGCTCGCAGAAAAGCTGCTCGCGGCGCACTTCAACCGCCCCGGACATGCAATTGTCGATCACCACACATACGTGTTCGCCGGCGACGGTTGCCTGATGGAAGGCATTTCGCACGAGGCTTGCTCGCTCGCGGGAACGCTCGGACTCGGCAAGCTCATCGCGTTCTACGACGACAACGGCATCTCGATCGACGGCGAGACGCGCGGCTGGTTCACCGACGATACGCCGAAGCGTTTCCAAGCCTACGGCTGGCATGTGATCGCGAACATCGATGGCCACGACATCGCTGCCGTCGATCAGGCGATTCGCGCCGCGCGGGACGTCGACGACAAGCCGTCGTTGTTGTGCTGTAAAACGGTTATCGCGAAAGGCGCGCCGACGAAAGCGGGCACCGCCGATGCACACGGCGCTGCGCTTGGCGAGAAAGAAGTCGCGGCGACGCGAGCGGCGCTCGGCTGGTTGCACCCGGCGTTCAAAATTCCCGCCGACGTCTACGCCGGTTTCGATGCGCGCGAGCGCGGCAAGCATTTGAGCGGCGAATGGACGGCGCGGTTGGCGGCTTATCGCGCCGCGCATCCTGACCTTGCCGCGGAATTCGAACGCCGCATCGCGGGTACCTTACCGGAACATTTCGACGATGCCGTCGCGGCTTTCGTTGCGCAACAAGACGCCAAGCGCGAAAACGTCGCGACACGCAAAGCGTCGCAGCAAGCGATCGCGGCGTATGCGGCGCTCCTGCCCGAAATGATCGGCGGATCGGCAGACTTGACCGGCTCCGTATTCACGAACTGGTCGGGCAGCACGACGGTCACACGTCATGAGCCCGGCAACTATGTCTACTTCGGCGTGCGCGAGTTCGCGATGCAGGCGATCGCCAGCGGCCTTGCATTGCACGGCGGCTTCATTCCTTACACGGGGACGTTTCTCACGTTCTCCGACTACATGCGCAATGCGCTACGCATGGCGGCGCTGATGCGGCTGCGCACGATTTCGGTCTTCACCCACGATTCGATCGGTCTTGGCGAGGACGGCCCCACGCATCAATCAGTCGAGCACGCGGCGAGCCTCCGCCTCATTCCGCATCTCGACGTCTGGCGTCCTTGCGACACCGTCGAGACTGCGGTTGCCTGGGGCGCCGCCCTTCGCCGGCACGATGGACCGACGGCATTGTTGTTCACACGGCAGGGCGTGCCCTTCGTCAAGCGAGATCCGAGAGCGATCGCGGCGATTGATCGCGGCGGCTACGTGCTTGCCGATTTTGTATTGAAAGACGCTCGTGAACGTGTCGTTGTCATTGCAACCGGCTCTGAGGTAACGCTCGCGCTTGGCGCACGCGAAACGCTCGCGCCTGAGGGCATCGACGTGCGCGTTGTGTCGATGCCGTCGACGTCGGTGTTCGACCGCCAGGACGCCGAGTACCGTGCGTCGGTGTTGCCGCACGGCGTGCCGCGCGTCGCTGTGGAAGCCGGCGTCACCGACGGCTGGCGAAAGTATGTCGGGGCCGTCGACGATCCGCATGCGGCCGTTGTCGGGCTCAATCGCTACGGCGAATCGGCTCCCGCCGGCGATCTGTTCAAGTTCTTCGGCTTTACCGTCGAGCGCGTGGCCGCGGCGGTTCGCGCGGTTGTCGCGAACGGCGCAACATCAAACGTCAAGGAGTAATCGAATGACCATCAAAGTCGCGATCAATGGCTATGGCCGCATCGGCCGCAACGTTTTGCGCGCGCATTACGAAGGCGGCAAAAAGCACGATCTCGCAATTGTTGCGATCAACGATCTCGGCAGTCCGGAAACGAATGCCCATCTCACGCGGTATGACACCGCGCACGGCAAATTTCCCGGCAAGGTCCAAGTCGAGGGCGACGCGATGGTCGTCGACGGCGACCGCATCAAGGTGCTCGCGCAGCGCGATCCGGCGACGTTGCCATGGAGCGCGCTGGGTGTCGATGTCGTTATGGAGTGCACCGGCTTGTTCACGTCGAAGGAAAAAGCGGGTGCCCACCTCAAGGGCGGCGCGAAGAAGGTGATCATCTCGGCGCCCGGCGGCAAGGATGTCGACGCAACCGTGGTCTTCGGCGTCAACCATCAGACGCTCAAGGCAGCTGACACGGTGATCTCCAATGCGTCGTGCACGACCAATTGCCTCGCGACGCTCGCCAAGCCGTTGAGCGACCGCATCGGTATCGTGAACGGACTCATGACGACGGTCCATTCGTACACGAACGATCAGGTGCTGACCGACGTGTACCACGAGGACCTGCGGCGGGCACGCTCGGCGACGATGAACATGATTCCGACAAAGACCGGTGCCGCGGCCGCGATCGGTCTTGTCATGCCGGAGCTCGGCGGTAAGCTCGACGGCTATGCGATTCGTGTGCCGACGATCAACGTCTCGATCGTCGATCTGTCGTTCATCGCGGCGCGTGACACATCGGCCGACGAAATCAACGCCATCATGAAAGCCGCCTCCGAAAGCGGTCCGCTTGCCGGCCTGCTCGGCTACAACAGCGGACCGCTGGTCTCGATGGACTTCAATCACAACGCCGCATCCGGCGTCTTCGACGCGACGCTGACCAAAGTCTCGGGACGGCTCGTCAAGGCGTCGAGTTGGTACGACAACGAGTGGGGATTCAGCAATCGGATGCTGGACGTCGCCGTTGCGTTGATGCAAGCGAAATAGCGATGAAGCTGCTGCAGCTCGCGGACGTCGACGTGCGCGGCAAGCGCGTCTTCATTCGCGCGGACTTGAACGTGCCGCAGGACGACGCCGGCAATATCGCCGACGATACGCGCATACGCGCATCGCTACCCGCGATCCAGGATGCCTTGGCACGCGGCGCCGCGGTCATGGTGACGTCCCATCTCGGCAGGCCGACCGAGGGCCAATGGAAGGCCGATGATTCGCTCGCACCGATTGCACGACGAATCGGCGAGCTGCTCGGTCGCGACGTTCCGCTGATACGCGATTGGGTCGACGGCGGCGCTTGGCACGACGCGCTGAAACCGGGCGACGTCGTGCTGCTCGAGAACTGTCGGATGAACGTAGGCGAAAAGGAGGACGACGCGGGTCTCGCGCAGAAGATGGCGAAGCTCACCGACGTCTACGCGAACGACGCGTTTGGCACCGCGCACCGGGCCGAAGCCACGACGCACGGCATCGCGCGGTATGCGCCTATCGCGTGTGCCGGACCGTTGATGGCGGCGGAGCTCGAAGCGCTGGGCAAGGCGCTCCTCGACCCGAAGCGTCCGCTGGTGGCGATTGTCGGCGGAGCAAAAGTATCCACGAAGCTCACCGTGCTCCGCGCGTTGCTCGCGAAAGTCGATACGCTGATCGTCGGCGGCGGGATCGCAAACACGTTCGTCCTTGCGTACGGCGGGAAGATCGGCAAGTCGCTTGCGGAACCCGAGCTGGTGGCGGAGGCGAAATCGATTCTTGCGCAATTCCCCGGCAAGATCCCGATTCCGATCGATGCCGTTTGCGCGAAGGAATTCACGGCGAGCGCGACGCCGGAATTGAAACCGATCGAAAAGATTGCGCCGGACGATCTGATTCTCGATCTGGGGCCGCAATCGCTCGCTACGCTGAAGCACATCGTTGCATGCGCGGGAACGATTGTCTGGAACGGGCCGATCGGCGTATTCGAATTCGACGCGTTCGCGAACGGCACGAAGCAGTTGGGACAAGCGATTGCCGCGTCGCGGGCATTCTCGATCGCCGGCGGGGGCGACACCGTCGCGGCGATCAACAAATTCGGCATTGCCGGCCAGATCGATTACATATCGACCGCCGGCGGCGCGTTCCTTGAATTTCTCGAGGGCAAAACGTTGCCGGCGGTGGCAATTTTGGCGGAGCGCGTCGCGGCGTAATCTCTCCCTACGCACATCATCCGAAGCCGAAGGCGAGGGACCCGCTCATCCCTTGTTCCCGAGCCATGCTGCGAGATCGCGTTTGAGCTTGCGCAAGTCCGTCTCGCGCGTGTACATCATGTGGCCGGCATCGTAGTAATGATGCTCGACGCGCGACAGAACGCTGGCCGGGACGTCTAGCTGCGCGAGCGACCAATCGGTCGCGCTATACGGCGTGCCCAGGTCGTAGTGACCGCTTGCGACGAACACACGCAGATGCGGATTGCGCCGGAGCGCGCGCGACAGGTCATCGCTTGTGCAAGTGAAGCTGTTGCCCTTGCCGTCGCCGCGGTTCCAGTTCCACTGCTTGTGGGCGTCCATCGACAGAACTTCGTAGCGCGCCTGCGTATCGACGCCCAACGTTTCGCTCATGTACGCGTGCGCCGCCATCGTGTACGGCGCGGCAATGGCCTCAATGCCCGGATCGAATTCCCATTCCCGCGTGCGGCTTGCGGCCATCGGTCCGGTGACCCGCGCCTCGAGACGGCCGACGATCAGGCCGCGATCGCGCAACAGCTCGAAAAAGAACGCGTGGTCGCTGATGCGCAGGTTCTTCTCTTCGATGAACGCAGGCGCAAGTCCGGTGAGCTCGGCCAGACGATTGATGACGCGGCGCCGTGCCGATTGCGTGAGCCGTGCACCCGCATGGAGTGCACTTAAATATTCCTCGGTGACAAAGGTCTCGGCTGCGGCGCGCGCTGCCGCAGGCGACTCCGCCAATGATCCCGCGAGCTTGCCGTGGAATTGCGCCACGCATGCGAATGCGGGCACGAACAGCGCATACGGAAGATCATTACGCGGAGCGAAAATGACGCTTTGCAGATCCATCGCGCACGACACAAGAACCAATCCCGATAACGCAACGCCGATGTTCTGCAATTTTTCTGCAAGCGCCGCACCGCGCGTCGTGCCGTAGCTTTCGCCGGCCAGATAAACGGGCGAGCTCCAGCGTCGATGACGTCCAAGCCATGTGCGCATGCATTCGGCGAGCGCATCGACGTCCCCGTCGACGCTCAGCATTTTCTTGCGCGCGTCTTCGCTCGCGGTAACCGAATACCCGGTGTGCGGCGGATCGATGAAAAACGAGATCGAAATGCTCGAACCAAGAATCCGGATTGTCGGTCACCGTGTACGGTGGCTCGGGCATCGTGCCATCGTCGCGAATGACAACGCGCTTCGGTCCCAAGGCGCCGAGATGAAGCCAGATCGACGACGAGCCTGGACCGCCGTTGAACACGAAGCAGACTGGCCGGCTCGCCGGCACGCTGTCCGCGAGAAAGTACGACGTGGTGAATACCGCTGCCTCGGGCTCGCCGCGCTTCTCGTCCAAGCCGCCGGCCGAGACAGGAATGAATTCAGCGACTGCGTCGTACTTCAACGTGCGGCCGTCGACGACAATGCTGCCGTCGCTCTTGCGCACGTCCTGGGCAAGGAGCTTGTCGACTTTCTCGCGCAAGCGCTTCTTCGGGTCGTCGTTGCCGGAAGCAGTGGTCGGTTCGGTCATGGAAGTACGCCTTTCGCTAACGTGCTAAACAATGCTGAACCGATGGCGGCCAGGCGCGGCATTTTATCCTCGATCCGGGTTGCATTACCGCCACCGGTGAATTCACGTACCATTTCTCATTATTGCGGATAGGAGAGCTGTCTTGCCCCGCGCTACCAAAATCGTCGCCACGCTCGGTCCCGCGTGTAGCGATCCCGCTGTATTGCATCGAATGATTGCCGCCGGCGTCGATGTCGTACGCCTCAATTTCTCGCATGGGACTGCCGAGGATCACCTCGAGCGCGCGCGGCTCGTGCGTGAGATCGGGCACTCCCTGTCGCGCGAAATCGGCATCATGGCCGACTTGCAAGGGCCGAAGATTCGCGTCGGCAAGTTTGCCGAAGGAAAGGTCACACTCGAGCCCGGCCAGCGCTTCGTGCTCGATGCAGAATGCGAGGTTGGCGACAAGAACCGCGTCGGACTCGACTACAAGGAGCTGACGCAGGACGTCTCGCGCGACTCGGTGCTGCTGCTGAACGACGGCCTCATCAAGCTCGTCGTCGAAGAAGTCGACGGACCACGGATCATCACGCGTGTCATTCTCGGCGGTGTGCTCTCGAACAACAAGGGCATCAATAGGCAAGGTGGCGGTCTCACGGCGCCGGCGCTGACCGCGAAGGACATGGACGACGTCAAGACGGCGGCGAAGCTCGAGGCCGACTATCTCGCCGTGTCGTTTCCGAAGAGCAAGGAAGACATGTACATGGCGCGCCAACTCCTGCGCGCGGCTGGCGGCGTCGCGCTTCTGATCGCAAAGATCGAGCGGGCCGAAGCGATCGGCGCGTTGGCGGAGATCATCGACGCGTCCGACGGCATCATGGTCGCGCGCGGCGATCTCGCCGTCGAAGTCGGCAATGCGGCGGTCCCGGGATTGCAGAAGCGGATGATCCGGCTCGCGCGCGAGCGGAACAAGCTGACAATCACCGCAACCCAGATGATGGAGTCGATGATTCATGCGCCGGTGCCGACGCGCGCCGAAGTGTCCGATGTCGCCAACGCCGTGCTGGACGGAACCGATGCCGTCATGCTTTCGGCGGAAACCGCCGCCGGACGATACCCGGTCGAGACCGTCGAAACGATGGCCCAGATCTGCGACGAGGCGGAGAAATACGACATCGTCGAGCTCGACCGCGACTTCCTCGACCGCACGTTCACCCGCATCGACCAATCGATTGCGATGGCCACGCTCTTCACCGCTTTCCACCTCAAGGTGAAGGCGATCGCAGCCCTCACCGACTCCGGCTCGACGGCGCTGTGGATGTCGCGGCACAACTGTGGCTGTCCGATCTACGCGTTGACGCCGAAGGTCAGCTCTCAACGCAAGATGGCGCTCTACCGCAATGTCGTGCCGCTCTTTCTCGAGCAGAGCACGGATCGCGATGAAGTGCTGCGGGCCGCCGAGGACCTGCTTCTCGCGAAAGGCGCGGCCACGCAGGGCGACATGATCGTGCTGACGATCGGTGAGCCGATGGGGAAATCCGGCGGCACCAACACGATGAAGATAGTGCGTGTCGGAGAGCATCGCTCGTAGACACGTGCTATTTCGCCGGCGCATCTACGGAGCGATCGCAGCGCTCGGCCTGGTCGTGGCGATCG
>DASPYC010000298.1:0-2302 GCA_035636955.1 Casimicrobiaceae bacterium | reverse complement strand
TGTCGATGCGCGCAGGATCGGCGATCCACGTGCCGGCGTCGAGCAACGCTTTCGCTCGCCGATCTTGGATTATGCGCTCCGCAAACACCAACTGTGCGCGATCGTTGACGCCGCGTACTTCGCGCTCATCGTCAGCGACTTGTGCTGCAACCGGAACGCCCTCCGCAACGGCCATCGCGACGATGTCGGTCAGGTAATACTCGCGCTGCGCATTGTGCGGCTCGAGCTGCGCGACCCAGCGCGCGATGAGCGCGGTCGGCGCGGCGATGAATCCGGTATTGATCTCGTTGATCGCGCGTTCCGCGGAGGACGCATCGCGATCTTCAACGATCGCTTTCACGCCGCCCGCGGCGTCGCGCACGATGCGGCCGAGGCCCATCGGATCCGGAACCCGCGCCGTCAGGAGGCCTACATCGCCGCGCCGGGCATGATCGACAATTGCCGCCAGTGCTGCAACCGGCGCGAGCGGAACGTCGGCCAGGCCGACCAGCGTCACGCCGTCCCCTGGCATGGCAGTCAACGCGAGCCGAGCCGCATCGCCGGTGCCGACCGGCGGATCCTGCCGGACAAAAATGAGATCGGAGGCTGAAAGCGCCGCCGTGACGTTATCGCCACCCGCGCCGACGACGATGACGATCACGCGAGGCGCGAGCGTACGCACGGTATCGATGACATGCGCGGCCAAGGGCCTGCCGGCGAGCGGATGCAACACCTTCGGCGATGCCGAATGCATGCGCTTGCCTTGTCCGGCGGCAAGAATCGCGACGTTGAGGGGTGTGGTCACGACGGGCGCGCGAAAGCTGTGGATTTTACGCTAAGCAAATTTCACGCCGTTTGGCCCACTGGTACGGCTGCCTCACGCCGGTGTTAGAGTCTTGCCGCGCCGGCGTCCGCCAGCGACGCCCATACAAAGATTGCGCCGACAGCGCGCTCAGAGCATTGCGAAGGGAGAAATTTCATGTCCGTTTACCGTCTTATTTTGGCGCTGGTTGCTTTGGTGGCCGCACTCGCAGGTACGCCGCTCGCCCTCGCAGCCGATGCCTGCGCGAATCGCGGGGAGCTCGACGCCATGTACTGCGACGCGAACAAGGATCTTGTCGCCGACGTTCCGACCGATTCCAAGAAATGGAAGAACCCGTCGACGATCGTTTTCACCTACACGCCGGTCGAAGACCCCGCCGTCTACGAGAACATCTTCAAGCCGTTTACGACTTATCTTTCCAAGTGTGTTGACAAGAAAGTCGTGTTCTACCAGGTGCAGTCGAATGCGGCCGAGATCGAAGCGATGCGCTCAGGCCGGTTGCACGTCGCAGGATTCTCGACTGGGCCGACCGCATTCGCCGTGAATCTCGCCGGGGCGATTCCGTTCGCCGTCAAGGGGACCGCGAAGGAATTTCAGGGCTACAACCTGATCGTCATCGTCAAGGCGAATTCGCCTTATCAAAAGCTTGCGGATCTGAAAGGCAAAAAGGTCGCGCATACGGCACCCTCCTCGAACTCGGGCCATCTCGCCCCGCTGTCGTTGTTTCCGAAAGAGGGCTTAACGCCGGACAAGGACTACAAGATCATTTTCTCGGGCAAGCACGACCAATCGGTCATGGGCGTCAATTCCGGCGACTACGACGCCGGCGCGGTCGCATCCGACGTGTTTCACCGGATGGCGGAGCGCGGACAGGTGAAGGAATCCGATTTCCGCATCATCTATCGCAGCCAGAAATTCCCGACGTCGTCGTTCGCATACGCGCACGACCTCGAGCCGCAACTCGCCGACAAGCTGCTTTCATGTTTTTATGAGTACCGCTTCCCGCCCGAAATGCAGAAAGCGTTCGACGGCGCCGACCGCTTCTTCCCAATCAACTACAAGACGACGTGGGAAGTCGTGCGGCAAGTCGCATCGGGTTCGGGACAGGGATTCGATAAAGCCTCATACGACAAGGAAACGGCCCGCGAAAAAGCGGAAGCGGCCGCGAAGGCGAAGAAGTAACGCCGTCACGGCGACAGAGTAGTACACAGCTCGCGCCACGCTGACTGTCGCGCAACAGGCCGCGATCTTCGCGCGGCGCGCCGACAAGCGGTCGACCTCGGCGCCCATGCCGCCGTCATAATTGGCCATGGCACAAGGGCTCACGCGAACGATTCGTCGATCCGTAGGGATAGCGGCAATCGCAACGCTGTCCGGCTGCGCGGCGGTGGCGCTCACGGCGGGCGGCGTGGGCCTGTCCACCGGCGTGTCGCATACGCTCGGCGGCATCGTCTACAAGACGTTCGCCGCGCCGCAATCCAAGGTTCGCCGTTCAACGGT
>DASPYC010000297.1:0-9613 GCA_035636955.1 Casimicrobiaceae bacterium | reverse complement strand
GTCGGGCGCACGTGCGCAATGTGGCAGAGCGGCCACAGACCTTCGTTCGAGAAACCGCTGTAGTAGCCGGCTTCCTCCTCCGGCGTGAGCCAAATCCGGCGGATCTGGTAGCTCGATCGATCGGGTGGCACGCCAACGCGGTCGTTGCGATCGACGGTATCGCGGTCGGCCGAGCCGCTGCCATGCGCGATCCAGACGCCGGAGCATGCGCGCATCACCGGTTCGAGCGCCGTGACGAGGCCGCTGGCAGGACGCTGAACGCGAATCCCTTGGTCCGTTTTGATGTGGATGTACGGCTCGCGATTGGATACCGCAATGACGTCGTTGCCGCGAAGCTCGCTGCGCAACGCCGAGCGCAATGTCTCCTGCGTCCAGATGCGGCCGTCGCCGTTCTGCGGCCGGTATTGGCGTTCCAGCTCGCGCACGAGCTCGCGCACATCGCGCGCAAACGGACGAAGCTCGGGCGCTGCGACCACGCTTGCGGGCTTCCACAAGCCTTCGCCGTGCAGCAGCGCACGCAAACCCTGAACCCATCCGCGCCAGGAGAGCTGTGCGATCACAACGGTGATAAGCGCGACCATCGCGCCGAGCGCAACGAAAAAATAGAACAGATAGCGGCGCGTCTCCGCTCTCCGGCTGGCGATGAAGCTCGTGTCGTTGACGACGACCAAGTCCCCGCCCGTATCGATGTCGGGCCCGACGGCGGCCGCGGTCAGATGCAGACTGCCGTGGTTGGCTGTCGCCGGCCTATCGCTGCGCGGATTCGTATCGACGGCGCGGCAATCGATATCCGCCGGGAAGCGTTCCGATGCGATCGGCTTCGTCGCGCCCGGCGGGCAATAGCCGACCGCGTAGAGCTGCTGGTCCTGCGTCAACCGGTTGAAGAACGCCGTGATGCGTGCCGGCGTGGAATCTGCCATCAGTTGCCGGAGCGGCTCCTCGACCGTGTACGCGATGAGCGCGGACCGCTCATCCAGATCACGAACGAACCAGCGTTGCATCATGCCGTCGACGAATGGAACCGCGGCATAGGCAAACGCTGCCAGTGCCACCAGCAAAGGAACGAGAAATCGCAGCGATAGTCGCACGGATAACGGGCGCTCAATGCAGACTGCATGATCCTAGAGATGACCCGCCGACCCGTCTGTAGGGCTTACGCCTACCGCACTGTGAGGCGGCGTCCGATACGCAAAAGGTCTTCTAATCAGCCGAAGCAAGCTCGCTCTCATGCCACGGCGCGAGCGCGAGCCGCGAAACCCAGATCGTAACTCCGAAAAGCGCGACGCCGGTAGCCGTGATCAGCAGCAATGCCGCGAACAGCCGCGGAATGTTGAGCTGAAATCCTGCAAGCAGAATTTGATAAGCCAGCCCAGCGCCGCTGCCGCCGGTCCCGGCGACGAACTCGGCGACAACGGCGCCGATCAGCGCGAGCCCGCTCGCTATGCGGAGTCCGCCGAAGAAATACGGCAACGCGCTGGGAATGCGCAGCCGGGTCAGGACTTGCCAGCGCGTCGCGCGACACAAGCGGAAAAGATTGAGGAGCCCCGGGTCCACGCTGCGCAGCCCTAATGTTGTGTTCGAGATGATTGGAAAGATCGCGACGACGACGGCGCAGAGGACGAGCGCGATCCATGTGTTCTTGACCCAGATGATGATGAGCGGCGCGATGGCGACGATCGGCGTGACTTGCAGCATGACGGCATAGGGGAACAAGCTCATCTCGATCCAGCGGCTTTGTACGAACACGAGCGCCGTGAGCGTGCCCAAAACCGTGGCCAGCAGGAGCGCGACGAGCGCGATGCCGAGGGTCACCGCGAGCGAGCGCAGCAGCAGCTCGCGATCGGCCACAAGCGTTTCAAGTACCCGTGCGGGCGATGGTACGAGATAGCTCGGCACCGCGTAGACGTCAGTCAAGATTTGCCATAACGCGATGACGGCAAGCGCGAGAAGAACGGGCGCCGCGATGCGCAGAGCGCGCGGAACGGCCGTCGTTTCATTCATCGTCGGTTCACGCTTTCGGTGCCGGCTTCGGCGACGAGACGCGAGAGCCTCTGCGCGTAGCTTGCGAACCCAGTCGAGAGGCGAAATGCGTCACCGCGAGGAAAGGGCTCGTCGATCGCGATCGAATCGAGTACGCGGCCGGGACGCGCGCCCATGACTGCAACACGCGTCGACAGGAATACCGCTTCGGCAATGCTGTGGGTCACGAATACGACGGTGAGACGCTGCGCGCTCCACAGCCTCGAGAGCTCGTCGTCCAACCGTTGCCGCGTGAACTCGTCGAGTGCGCCGAACGGCTCGTCCATCAGCAGCAAGTCGGGCGCCGTTACAAGTGCACGCGCAATCGATACACGCATTTGCATGCCGCCGGAAAGCTCGCGTGGAAAGTGACGCGCAAACGCCACGAGATCGACCAGCTCGAGCGCGCGGGCTACGGCGCGTTCCGCACCGGCTCGGTCGACGTGTGCGAGATCGAGCGGCAAGCGAACGTTCGCATCGACACGCGCCCACGGCATCAGCGTTGGCGCCTGAAATACAAATCCCAGCTTGCGGCCGGAAGACCCCGTCGCGATGAACGGCCCGCCCCACCATTCGATCTTTCCGCGCGACGGCGCGATCAGACCGGCGATCAGATTCAGAAGCGTCGTCTTGCCGCATCCCGAAGGACCGAGCAATGTCACGAATTCGCGGTGGCGGACGTCAAGGTCGACCGACGCCAGCGCTTGCGTGCCGTTGGGAAAGCGCTTCTCGATGCCGCGAATCGCGACGACCGGCGCAGTTGTCTCGCTCAGGGCAAAACCTTCAAGTTGCTCACGATATCGAGCGTCCACGCTTTGCGGTAATCGACATTGGCCTTCGCGAGATTGGCGCTCCGCAGGAATTCGAGCGTGCTCGTCCAGCGCGCATCCGTCATCGTGAGGAGGCCGCGCGTTTTTGCATCACCGCCATCGACGATCGCATAACTCTTCATCTTGGCGAGGCCATAGGCCAGCAGATCGTCGCTCATTTGCGGATTCGCCTTCTTGATAAGCGCGTTGCCGGGGACGGGATTCGCCAGATAGCTTTTCCATCCTTCGGCGGACGCCAGCACGAACCGGCGCAATGCATCGCTTTTCTTCCCGAGCGTGTCGCGCGTGACGGCCAACGCTTCCGCATACGGCGGATAACCGAGATCGGCAAGCAGAAATACGACGGGCTTGACGCCGCCTTTTTCGATCGAGTACGGCTCGGACGTGACGAATCCTTGCTGCGACAGATTCTTATCGACGAGGAACGGCTGCACGCTGAAAGCGTAAGGCCGTTTCTGGTCATCGGTGAAACCGTATCGCTCGTTGAGCCATGGCCAGAATGTCGTGTTGCTCGCGGCGCTGATAGCGATCGGCTTGCCTTTGAGGTCGGCGAGATTGGTGATGCCCGGATGCGCGATGATGACCGCCGGATTCTTCTGGAAGGTCGCAGCGATCGCTGTGACAGGGATTTGCTGTTCAACGGCCGACATGACCTGCAACGCATCCGCCATCACGATGTCGAGCTGACCGGCAGCAAGAAGCTGCAGGCCGTTCACTTGCGGTCCGCCGGACTTGAGCTCGACATCGAGGCCATGCTTTTTGTAGATGCCTTCGGCGAGCGCCTGATAGAAACCGCCGTGCTCGGCTTGGGCAAGCCAATCGGTCGAGAACGTGAGCTTGTCCTGCGCGTGGGCGGCTGTCGCAAAGACGAGCAGAAAGAGGGCAAGCGTCAAGCGCCAGGTGCCACGGATCATCGCGAAGGCTCCGAAGTTCAAGGTGTGTGTGCGGGAGAAGCTGCATTATGCGCAATTTGGGTTCGGCATAACTTTGTCGCGAGCTTCCGGCGCGCATCGATCTTGTTCCGAGGTCCGAAAACGGCGAGTATCGACGAGTGCGCCAGCGCATAATACACACCATGATGCTCGATTCCGAAAGTTGTTACCGCGCGCTTGCGACGCATGACTCGCGTTTCGACGGACGCTTCTTTGTCGGCGTTTCGTCGACGCGTATCTACTGCCGGCCTGTGTGCACGGTGCGGACACCGCGTCGCGAGAACTGCCATTTCTTCCCGAGCGCCGCAGCCGCGGAAGTCGAAGGCTATCGTCCGTGTCTGCGCTGCCGGCCCGAGCTTGCGCCGGGGAATGCGAGTGTCGACGCCACCGCACGGCTCGGTCAAGCGGCAGTCGACATGATCGAAAACGGTGCGCTCGACGACCAAGGGCTTGAAGGACTCGCGCAGCGGCTCGGCGTCACGAGCCGTCATTTGCGCCGAGTCTTCGTGGCGCAGTTCGGCGTCGCGCCGGTCGAATTCGCGCAGACGCAGCGATTGTTGCTCGCGAAGCGGCTGTTGACGGATACCGCGCTGCCGGTCACTGAAATCGCGCTCGCGAGCGGCTTCCAGAGCTTGCGCCGCTTCAATGCGCTGTTCAAGGGGCGCTATCGGATGGCGCCATCGCGATTGCGCAAGGACGCGGCACCCGACGCATTACCGGACGTGCTGGAATTCCAGCTCGCGTACCGGCCGCCGTATGCATTCGACGCGCTGCTCGATTTCTTGCGCGCTCGGGCGATCGAAGGCGTCGAAGTGGTTGGCACCCATGCGTATCGTCGCACGCTTTCGATCGAGCACCGCGGCGCAACGCATAACGGAACAATCGAGGTCCGACGCTCGCCGCGAAAGAGTGCGCTTGCGGTCAGCCTGTCGGCGTCGTTCGCGCGCGTCGTTCCGCACGTGCTGTCGCGCGTCAAGCACGCATTCGACCTCGGCTGCGATCCGACGCAAGTGGCCGCGTGCCTCGGTGATCTTGCCGCCGCGCATCCGGGCTTGCGCGTCCCTGGTACATTCGATGGCTTCGAGCTTGCCGCGCGCGCGGTTATCGGCCAGCAAATCACTGTACGTGCGGCGCGCACCCTCCTTGGACGGCTGGTGCGGGAGCTTGGGACGCCCGTTGATCGAGGGACGGACGGTACGTCGTTTCTCTTTCCCACGGCTCGCCTTGTCGCCGCATCCGAGCCCGCGCAGATTGCTCGACTCGGCATGCCGTCGTCGCGGGCACGAACGCTCGTGGCGCTCGCCGGGGCAGTTGCGCGAAGCGAAATCGATCTCGGTCCGGGCGGCGACGTCGAAGCCTCAATCACGAAATTGCAATCGCTCGCTGGCGTCGGGACGTGGACCGCCCATTACATCGCGATGCGCGCGCTGCGCTGGCCGGATGCGTTCCTCGCGAACGATCGCATCGTGCTGAAAGCGATGAATGAAACGCGTCCGGCGCGTGCGCTTGCCCGAAGCGAGGCGTGGCGTCCGTGGCGTGCCTATGCTGTGATGCATTTGTGGAAAGGAATCTCATGAATCAGCGAATCCATTATTGCTTGAGGCCGAGCGCGCTCGGCAATGTCATTCTCGTGGCGGACGGCGACGCGCTTTGCGGCGTCTATTTCGACGATCAAAAATATCTGCCGCCGATCGATCCCGCCTGGCAGAAAGACGAAGATTCGGCGGTACTGCGGGCAGCGCACAGCCAGCTCGATCAATATTTTGCCGGTTCGCGTAAGCTTTTTGAGCTGCCGCTTGCGCCCAACGGAACGCCGTTTCAGCGCGCCGTATGGAACGCGATCGCACAAGTTCCATGGGGCAAAACGCTGACCTATGCGGAGCTCGCGTCGCGCGCCGGCCATCCGGGAAGCGCGCGTGCCGCCGGCGCAGCGACCGGACGTAATCCATTGTCGATCATCGTTCCGTGCCATCGAATCGTGGGCTCGGACGGTTCGCTCACGGGGTACGCGGGCGGTTTGGATCGAAAGCAGAAGCTTCTAGCACTCGAGCGACCGCTGTTCGCACTTGCGCGGCGGGCCGCGTAACGAGGATTAAGAGATGGCGCAAGCGGATATCACGCGATTGCTCGCGCTGGCGATCATTTGGAGCTTGTCATTCGTCTTCATTCGTGTGCTCGTTCCGGCACTGGGACCCGTGTGGGTGCCGATGCTGCGTGCGCTGATCGCCGGAATCGCGCTCACGACTTGGCTCGCGTTCATACGGCTTGACGCCGGCGTGAAACGGCATTGGCGCGCCTATTTGTTCATCGGGATCCTGAACTCGGCGCTGCCATTTCTGCTGTTCGCGTTGGCAGCCGTGCGTCTGCCCGCGTCTTACCTCGTGATCCTCAACGCGCTGTTGCCGTTGTTTGCGGCACTCGCGGCCGCGGTGTGGCTCGACGAACGCTTGACGCTTGCAAAACTCGCGGGCCTTGCAGCGGGCGCGGCCGGCGTCGCGCTGGTAAGCCGCGCGGGGCCGATCAAGCCGGATGCGACGTTTGCATGGGCGGTCGCCGCCAGTCTGGGCGCTGTGCTGTGCTACGCGCTGGCGGGCGTATGGCTCAAGAAGCGAGGGGCTCGCTTGAACCCCGTCGCCATCGCGGGCTGGAGTCAGCTGTTCGCCGGTTTTGCACTTCTGCCTGCCGTCCCGTTCGCCCCCATAGCGGGACCGATCACACCGCTCATCGTCTGGAACATGCTCGCGCTTTCGCTTCTTTGCAGCGGCGTCGCGTACGTCCTCTTCTTCAGGCTGATCGCCAACGTCGGACCCGTTCGCACAATGACCGTCACGTTCTTGATGCCGGCGCTGGGCATGATGTGGGGTGTGTTATTTCTCGACGAGACAGTCACATTGCCGATGCTGATCGGCGCCGCGCTGATCATCGCCGGCACCGCGTCAGTACTGCGACCGTCGCGGCTGCCGCGCCCCGCGTAACTTCGCTGGAAGGTGATTGCCACAATTCCGGCCGTTCCACAAGCTTTACCTGTCCAACAGCGACGCGCTACTCTCGTCACTTGTGACGCAACCGGATCCGCGATCCGCTGCATGCGCATCGCCAGAAGCCCGCACGTGTCGGGCGCGGCAATAGAAAGGGGCACAACAATGAAACGCGCGTTCCTGCTGCTGCTGTTGCTCGCCGGTTACATGCAGCCGGCGTCAGCGTCGTTCGCCATGGAAGCCACGCCCGAGAGAATGCAGCTCGCAGCCACGTATGGGCGCCTCGGCATCGAGCACATCTTGCTTGGCTTCGATCATTTATTGTTTGTCTTCGCGCTGATCTTGATCGTACGCAACCGTCGCGTGCTGGTGGTGACGGTCACGGCGTTCACGATTGCGCACTCGATTACGCTCGCGCTCGCGATTCTTGGTGTCGTTCATATGTCGGGACGGCCGGTCGAGGCGATGATCGCGCTCAGCATCCTGCTACTGGCGATCGAGATCGTGAGGATCGAGCGCGGAGTGCCGAGCATGACTGCGCGTTGGCCTTGGGTCATCGCTTTCACATTCGGCCTCTTGCACGGCTTCGGCTTCGCCAGCGCGCTGTCTGAAATCGGCCTGCCGCATGGCGATGTTCTGCTCGCGCTCGTTTCATTCAACATCGGAGTCGAGCTTGGCCAGCTCGGGTTCATTGCCGCAGTCTTGGGTACGTTTGCGCTTGCGCGAAGGATTCCGTTCCCGGCGATGGCCGTACGCCACGTGCTGCCAACGGCGACTTACGTGATCGGAGCGCTCGCCGCATTCTGGTTTGTCGATCGGGTTGCAGCATTCTGGACATGACCGAAGCGACAACGTCCGAAGAAGTGGGTCGGGTGTTCGAGCTGCAACGCGCCGCGTTCGCGCGGGAGCGTTATCCAACGCTCGCGACACGGCGCGATCGGCTCGCGCGTCTGCTCAATATCGTCACGGCGCACGAGAAGGGACTGTGCGCTGCGATCGATCGCGATTTCGGCCAGCGTCCTTCGCAGGAAACGCGTCTCGCCGAGTTGTACATTGTCGCGGCGGAAATCCGGCATGCGCTGCGCCATTTGCGACGCTGGATGCGCGCACGCCGCGTCGCGACCCCGCTCAAGTTTTTCCCTGCATCGGCACGCGTTCTGCCACAACCGCTCGGCGTCGTCGGCGTGATCAGCCCTTGGAATTATCCAGTTCAGCTTGCGCTCGCGCCGGCGGTCGGCGCGCTCGCCGCGGGTAATCGCGTCCTGCTCAAGCCGTCGGAAGTCACACCGGAGACATCGGGACTGCTGAAAGAGCTGCTCGGCCGCGAATTTGGGGAAGACGAGTTCTCGGTGGTCCTTGGCAACGCGGACGTCGGTGAAGCCTTCGCACGATTGGCGTTCGATCACCTGTTCTTTACCGGTTCGACCACAGTCGGACGCGCGGTCGCTCGCGCGGCGGCCGAGAATCTCACGCCGGTCACGCTCGAGCTTGGCGGCAAGTCCCCGGCGCTCTTCGATCGCGATGCCGATTTCACGCTGGCCGCGCCGCGTCTCGTCGCGGGCAAGCTGCTGAACGCCGGTCAAACGTGTATTGCGCCCGATTACGCGCTCGTGCCGGCGGATCGCATCGATCAATTCGTCGCGGCCGTCACGACTGCCACGCGACAGCTCTATCCGTCATTCGACGACAATCCCGACTACACGTCGATCGTCAACGAGCGGCATCATCGCCGGCTCCTGGGTCTCCTTGACGATGCAAGCGCGAAGGGCGCGCAGATCATCGCGCTCGGACAAAGCGGAACGGCGTCGCGCAAACTCGCACCGGCTCTCGTCGTCGGCGTCAACGGCGACATGGCGATCATGCGCGAAGAAATTTTCGGTCCGCTGTTGCCGGTCGAGACGTATACGACGCTGGATGACGCAATCGAGCGTATCAACGCGAGGCCGCATCCGCTCGCGTTCTACTATTTCGGCGCCGACTCGGCGCGGCGCGAACGGGTGTTGCGCGATACGCTCGCGGGTGGCGTCACCGTCAACGACACGCTATGGCATTTCGCGCACGAAGGTCTTCCGTTCGGCGGCGTCGGCGGATCGGGATTCGGTGCGTATCACGGCGAGCGGAGCTTTGCCACGTTCAGTCACGAAAAGGCGATATTCGTGCAGCCACGCACTGCTGCCGCGCGGCTGCTGTACCCGCCGTACGGCAAGACGTTCGAGCGGATGTTGGCGTTACTGAAACGGCTCCCCTGATCCGCAACCACTACTGCGGAGGACGGATGCCGTCCTTGCTGACTTGGATCCGCGGCGCCGTCACCGTCCCGTCGGCTGCGGGTTGCACGGCCGCAAAGATGTATTCGCCGGCCCGCAAATCGGTGCGCGATCCCGGAACCGCACGCACGATCGGAATGTTCTCCGGCACGTTCATCTTCTTGATGCCATCCTTGTATTGCAGCGTAAGCTCGCGGTGATCGGCGGCTGCAACGATCGAGCTGACATTCGCGTTGGTCATCATCGAACCCGGCTGCAGATCCCATGGCCCGTGGCCCTCGGGCACCGTAGGCGCAAGATAATGCACTTCGATCGCCGTCAGCGTTCCGTCAGCCGCTGCCACCGTCGTCGCGCCGACGTAGTCGCCCTGCTTGATGTCGTCGAAACGAATCGCTGTTGCGACCGCGACGGAGACGTTGTCCGGCACCTGGACCTTGATGTCCTTGCCGTCGCGCGACTTGACCGACATCACGTTGCCTTCGATTTCGGTGATCGTCCCGCGTAGGCGCGTCGTGGTCTGAGCGTTGACCGCATTCGCGACCAGCAGCCCCGCGAGCAGCAGTGCGAAGGGCAAATTCTTCATTGTT
>DASPYC010000296.1:0-3569 GCA_035636955.1 Casimicrobiaceae bacterium | reverse complement strand
CGAGAATCCGCCGGATAACTTGGACGCGCTCGCCGACGCGATCCCGCGTCTCGAGGCGCTGCACCGTTATGCCAATCGGCCGTACACGGTGCTCGGCCGCGACTACGTTCCCGCGACGGCGCTCAAGCGCTATCGGGAACGCGGCATCGCATCGTGGTACGGCCGCAAATTCCACGGCGAGAAAACTTCGACCGGCGAAATCTACGACATGTACAAGATGACCGCGGCGCATCCCACACTGCCCCTGCCATGTTATGCGCGGGTCACCAACGTCAGCACAGGCAAAAGCGTCGTCGTCCGCGTCAATGACCGCGGTCCGTTTCTGCACAATCGCATCATCGACTTGTCGTACGCGGCGGCGAACAAGCTGGGCATCGCGCAGAGCGGCAGCGGCCTGGTCGAAGTCGAAGCGATCGTTCCCGGCGATCTGCTGCTCGCCGACGCTTCGCCGCCCGTCGCGACCGTCGCGGTTGCCGAAGCGAATCCGTCGCCCGCGCCCGACATTCCGGTTGCCGCTTCGCCGGGAGGATTCGCCGTGCAGCTCGGCGCCTTTGCAAATTATGCCAACGCTCAGAACTTTCTCGCGCACGTGCAGAACCAACTCGCTTCCGTATCGGTCGAAGCGA
Organism: Casimicrobiaceae bacterium; assembly: GCA_035636955.1. Lineage (GTDB taxonomy): Bacteria > Pseudomonadota > Gammaproteobacteria > Burkholderiales > Casimicrobiaceae > VBCG01. The sequence continues at coordinate 2,943 of DASPYC010000296.1, read as the reverse complement.
AGGTCCGGCAGGCGGGCGGGTTGTTCCGTGTCTACGTAGGCCCGTATCCGGACCGCGAAGAAGCCCGTCGTATCGCGGAGCGTCTTAAGGGCGCCTTCGGATTTGCCGCGACAGTCGCGCCTCACTGACCCTCGCGACGCCTGATTTCGAATTGCGCGGTGCCGGCGTCAACCGGCCTGCGGCATGTCCGTTATAATTTGGATTGCAGTAATTCGCGTACCGTGCGCGTTCCAAGTACATCCAACAATTACCGGTCCCGCGTTTGATGCCGCCGCTTTCGCTGCGCTACGCTCTATCGTTCCTCCTCCTCGCGTTCCTGCCCGTTTTTGCGGCACAAGCTCAACTGACGATCGAGATCGTCGGCGGCGCCGGCAGCGCGATCCCGATTGCGATCGTTCCATTCGAGAACGAGAGCAACTATCCGCTCGGCATCACCGGAATAGTCGGGGCCGATCTGACGCGCTCCGGCCTGTTCAAGTTGGTGGACTACGCCGGCGTATCGCCGCGACCGACGCGCGCTGAAGACATCCAGCCTGCGGCATGGCGGGCGCGTAACGCCGACGCCGTTGTCGCTGGATCCATGCGGCCGCTCTCCGATGGACGCATCGACGTGCGCTTCGGTCTGGTTGATGTCGTCAAGCAGACGACGCTCCTGACGATGAGCTACACCGTCACGCCGCAGCAATTTCGCGTCACCGCTCACAAGATCGCGGACGTCATCTACGAAAAGTTGACCGGCGATCTGGGCATCTTCTCGACCCGCATCGCCTACATCACCAAGCAGGGACCGCGCTATCAGTTGCTGGTCGCTGACGCCGACGGCGCCGATCCGCAAACGATCGTTACGTCGAACGAGCCGCTGCTCTCGCCCAAGTGGTCGCCGGATGGGTCGCGACTTGCGTACGTCTCCTTCGAGAACAAGAAACCGGTCGTCTATGTGCAGTCGCTCGCGACGGGTCAGCGCGCGGCCGTCGCCAATTTCCGCGGCAGCAACAGTTCGCCTGCGTGGTCGCCCGACGGCCGTCGTCTCGCGGTCACGCTGACGAAAGACGGCAGTTCGCAGATCTATATCGTCAACGCCGACGGCGGTCCGGCGGCGCGCCTGCTGACGTCTTCCGGCATCGACACCGAGGCCGCGTTCACGCCGGACGGCGGCGCGATTTTGTTCACGTCGGATCGCGGCGGCACGCCGCAGATCTATCGCGCGAGTGTCAGCGGCGGCAGCACCGAACGACTGACGTTCGACGGCGATTACAACGTGTCGGCCCGGCCATTGCCGGACGGCAAGGGCTTCGCGTTCGTCCGCCGCGCAGCCAATCGCTATCAGATCGCATTGATGGATTACGCGACGCGTCAAGTCCAGGTATTGACCGACGGGCCGGACGATTTGAGTCCGAGTGTCGCACCGAACAGCAAGCTGATCATCTACGCGAACGAAGGGGGGGGCCGTGGTATATTGGCCGCGGTCTCTAGCGACGGACGCGTGAAGCAGCGGCTCGTCGCGCCGTCAGCCGACGTACGCGAGCCCGCTTGGGGGCCGCTCCCGCGGCAATGATTTGGGCTCGGACATGATTTCAGCCGACGTCCCGTCCGTTCCATCAATCCGAATTTCGTGTCGGGCCCGACCAACGTAGGAGGCTGTATGCGTAATTTCATTTTCGCCGCGTTTCTCGCAGTAGTCCTGGCAGGCTGTCAGAGCACGCCCACGACGGATACAGCCGCGCCGGTCGAAGACAAGTCGGCGACGGGTACGACGCCGGGCGCTTCAACGGGCGGCACGTCCGGCACCGGCGTGTCGGGCACGAGCGGCACCTCGAATCCGCTGCGCGATCCGAACAGCATTCTGTCGAAGCGCAGCGTCTATTTCGACTTCGATAGCTACGTCGTGCGCGACGAGTTCAAGCCACTGGTCGAGGCGCACGGGAAGTATCTGCAATCGAATCGCAACGCGCGGATGACGATCCAGGGCAACGCCGACGAGCGCGGCTCGCACGAATATAACCTGGCATTGGGGCAGCGTCGTGCTGACGCAGTCAAGCGAATGATGACCCTGCTCGGCGCAACTGATACGCAGATCGAGACGGTGAGCTTCGGCAAAGAAAAACCGCGCAACCAGGGTCACGACGAAGTGGCGTGGGCCGAGAATCGCCGCGACGACATGGTCTACGCCGGCGAGTGACGGTGACGGCAATCGTCGTCTCCCTCTTCCGCATGTGGAAGAGGGTGGGTATCGTTGTCGCGGCATTGTTGTTCACCGCCTCGTTCGCGCATGCGGCGCTTTTCGATGACAACGAGGCGCGCAGGCGGATCGACGAAACCAGCGCGCGCTTGACGCAGATCCAGCGGCAGCTCGAAGACCGGATTGCGGCGCTCGAGACCCAGCTCAAGAGCGGCGGGCTGGTCGACCTCTTCAATCAAGTCGAGCAAATCAAGTCCGATATCGCGCGTTTGCGGGGACAGGTGGAAGTGGTCACCTACGAGCTCGAACAGGCGCAAAAGCGCCAGCGCGATCTGTACGTCGATCTCGATACGCGATTGCGCAAGCTCGAGACAGCCGCGTCTTCCGCCGAAGCGCCGCCATCCAATCCGCCGACTGCAGGAAACGCTCCGTCGCCGCCCGGTGTGGCTCCGCCACCTCAGCGTCCCGTCAGCGATCCGGCCGCGGAGCAGCGCGCGTACGACGCCGCGCTCGATCAGTTCAAGCGATCCGACTATATGGGCGCGATCGCCAACTTCTCGACGTTCGTCAAGAATTATCCGCAAAGTGCGCTCGCCCCTTCGGCGCAATACTGGATCGGCAACGCGCACTACGCTCGCAAGGACTATCGCGCATCGATCTCCGCACAGCGCGTTTTGGTCACTACGTATCCCACCAGCCCCAAAGTTCCCGACGCGCTCCTCAACATCGCGTCGGCGCAGTCGGATTTGAACGACAACGCCGCC
>DASPYC010000295.1:0-10807 GCA_035636955.1 Casimicrobiaceae bacterium | reverse complement strand
GGTCCTTTGCCAGATCGCCGTAACCGGCGGTAACTGTCGCCTGATAGTGGTCGCCGCCGCCATGTTGCGTCACGCCGGCTTGGCCGGTCACCTCGACGCCACTGTAATCGTTGCGCGTGATGAAGTTCACGACACCGGCGATGGCATCGCTGCCGTAGATCGACGATGCACCATCCTTCAGAATCTCGACGCGATCGATCGCTGCCAGCGGAATGGCGTTCAGGTTCACCGTGCCACCGAAAAACGCGTAATTGGCGAGCCGGCGACCGTTCAGCAGCACCAGCGTGTTGCCGTCACCGAGTCCGCGCAGGTTTGCGCTCGAGAGTCCCGGATTACCGCTTCGTCCGAGGGAGATCTGGCTGTTATCGCCGTTGAAGTTGGCGGAGACGTGCGCCATCAATTCCCCCGCTGTCGTCCAACCGGCGCGATCGATCTCGTCGCGCGTGATGATCTGTATCGGCAACGCCATCCTCGGCATCTGTTCGTTTGATATGCGAGCCGGTCACTTCGACTTTGAGCGTCCCGCGTGACTCCTCAGTATCCTGCGCGAGCGTCGGCGCGGCCGCAGGCAATAGACATCCTGCGCAAGCGACGGCAAGTGAGCTCCGCGTTGGCCGCCGCTTTGCGCGGTTCGTATGCATCGCCTTCTCCCCCAGACCGCTCGGTTCACATCTGCTTGAATCGATGCACGTAGGGATCGCTCACCGGAAGGGTCTCCTTGCGCTGTTTGAGCTTCACCCGCAAATTGCCACCGATATCGCGTGACACGCCCGCGATCGCATTGACGTTGACCAGCGTGCCGCGATGGATCTGCCAGAAAATGTTCAGGTCGAGCTCGTCGATCAGTTCTTTGATGGGGCTCCGAATCAGCGATTCCTGCTCGCTTGTCACGACCAGCGTGTACTTGTTGTCCGCCTGGAAGTAGCAGATCTCCTCGACCGTGATGAGCCGCAGATCGTTGCCCTGCGACGCGGTGATCCAGCGGATGAATTCTCTGCTCCCGTTGGCCTGCGCCGCCAGAGCCTGCAGGATGTTGTCGAGATTGGCCGGTGCGCTTTCTATCTTCGCTTTCAATCGCGACACTGTCGTCGCGAGGCGCGCGGCCGAGAACGGCTTCATCACGTAATCGACTGCGCCTTCCTCGAACGCGGCCACCGCGTATTTGTCGTAGGCGGTGACAAAGGCGACATGACACTTCCCGCTGGCCTTGCGCGCGATCTCGAGTCCGCTCATGCCCGGCATCTGGATATCGAGGAACAGAATTTCGGGCGCGTGGGATTCGAGCGCGTGCAGCGCCTCGATGCCATCCTCTGCTTCAGCGCAGATGACGAGCTCCGGCCACAACTTGGCGAGCGTTTCTTTGAGCTCGGCGCGCGACACCGGCTCGTCCTCCGCGATGATCGCCGTCGGCGGTTTCATCGCATCCGCCCAACAATGGCAGTCGCGCGAATTACAAGAATGGGGATTGGACAGCGGAAACGCGAACGCTTGCAGAGCTCCCGCGCGCATCCGGGATTGAAAAAAAACAGCTTGCGAGCGTTCACGCGGGTCTCCCTTCCCTACGCACTGCCGCTGTTGCTCGCGCCGGATATTCGATTGATCGGGTCGCGTTTGCAGTTTTACACCCTTCGACGGCGCCGTAGGCAAGTCGCATCCAAAAAGTCTAGTCGCTTGGCGCGTCGCTACGGCGGAATGCGATGGCTGGGCGAAAAACTGGAGTGAATTCCTTCCTCGAGGGTGTGGTTTAGCGACAGGACCTGATTCCACTGAGCACAAAAAACCGCTCGCGATGCTCTGCGAGCGGCTGGGGATTACGACTTGATGCGCCGAATTACTTGGTCGCGCTCTGTGCGACTTGCGGCGTGCTGTCGGTGGCGGCCACCTTCGATGCTTCGAAACTGTCCATCACGTCGTTGTAACGCAGCGCGTAGATCGTGCGCGTCCGTTCGACGTACCGGCGCAACTGATCCGGCCCTTCCGCGGCTTTGGTAAGTGCGGTCTTCATTTCGGGACTTGCCGCCGAAGGACCGGCGACAGCCACCGGCGCCGCCATCAGCGCCACGGCAATGATCGCGCCCTTGCACCAGCTCCACTTCGTCATCGTGTTCATCGCTTTGCTCCCTTTGCAAGGTCGGCACGACCGGAATCGGATCGGTGCCAGGCTCGCAATCGTTGCGAGACCTGGCGCTAGTCTTCCTGTGTCCGAATCGCACCGCGAGCGGTTTGCGACGATTTGGCTATTGCGCGGCATGAACGCCGCGCCGAGGGCGACGTTTAGCTAGACGAGCGCTTTCGATCCCTCGCCGCGACCGAGCTTGTCGGGCAGTTTCTCTCCGCTCGCGACGAAATCCAGCGAAACCGAGTTGATGCAAAAGCGCTGATGAGTCGGCGGTGGACCATCTGGAAAGACGTGCCCCTGATGACTGCCGCAGCGCGCGCAGCGAATCTCCGCGCGTTGCATGCCGAAGCTGTTGTCGACGACCACGGTCACGTGTTTTTCGGCGAAAGGCGCCGTGAAGCTTGGCCAACCGGTGCCGCTTTCGAATTTCTGATTCGCGGTGAATAGCGGGAGTCCACACAATTTGCAGCAGTAGACGCCTGGCTTCTTGTTGTTGAGCAGGACGCCGCAGAACGGCTGCTCGGTACCGTGGTTCAACAGGACGCCGCGCTCTTCTCGCGTCAGCGCGGATTCAAGCGCTCGACGCTGTTCCGGCGAGGGCGGCGAAAGATCGAAATCGTGCGCGCGATCGCCGCTGGGTGCGTCGGTATGAGACATGTTGCAGACTCCTTCGATTCGAGGCTGTTGCGTTCAAACAAAAAGCCGCCCGTAATGTACTACGGGCGGCTGCCACGGTTGTTCGAAGAGAAACGCTACGCGCGAGGCGCGAAATCGTCGTAGTAAAAGTTGTAGATCATCCGTGTGCGCCAGAGATAACGGCGTAATGCTTCCGGCCCTTGCGCCGCGGCCGCTCGCACGCCTGTTTGATAGGCGGGGAATGGCTCGATGACGACGCGTGTCACGGTTGTGGTTCCCGCTTGGGCCACTACGACGACACCGTCGTTGGTGACGGGGGTCGCTAGACCGTTGGCGAAGGCGATGCTCGCCGACAGCGCGACGGCAAGCGCGATAACTCCACGTGCAAACAGCCTGGAACTGAACGCGTTGGTGTTCATGACAGTCTCCGCGATAACAGGGCTCCCTGGAGATTCCGCTCCAGGCGGTGAGCGGTTCCTGCCGTAGCGCATTCAATCCAGCAATCCCCGACTCAATCGGTGTCAGTGAACGTCACGGCAATTCGAACTCATCCGTGCCGCCGACAACGCAATCTTGCCGCGATGTTACGCCTATCCCAAAGTGAATTTTCGTTGCGCCTCGCTGCGAATTTTCGCATGGACGCAACGAGACGCCTTGCCACGCAACCGCGCGTCGCGTGACTGTTTTCGCGCCGGCGCGTGACCTTTCGACGCGCCGGACGAAGTTGTGGAGACGGATTAGCCGACCGCCAGGGGCCGGAAATCTCCGTAGTAGAAGCTGTAGATCATCCGCGTGCGCCAGACGTATTGACGGAGCGCATCGGGACCTTGTCGGGCGGCGGCACGTACGCCGGCTTCGTTGTCGCGAGGTATCGCCGATAAGACTTCATAATCGCTTCCGGTCGCGCTCCTTTGCGCCGTTACCGTCACAACGGTCGTAATAGGCGGACCGTTGGTCACGACGACCGGCGTGCTGCTTATGACGACGGTGTCCGGATACGGCCCCGCCGCAAACGCGACACCCGCGGATAACGCGGCAGCAGTGACGATTGAGCGACCCAACATTTTGAAACGGAACTCCTTCATATTCATGGCAGTCTCCGCGATAACAGGAAAAGAGCGGCGTGATTCCGCTCCTGCCGCAGCTTCAAGGTGGCTCGGGCGAACTTATCGACTCCGTATGGGTTCTCGGTTCGGTCCCGCGTCCTCGGGCTTTTCCTCATGTATAGATGACCGGCCGGACAGCAGCGTAGTTCCGGCCGCGCGGTCCACCCGCGTCCAATTCTGCCGGCAGTCCGAGCTGTCACGCCAATGTAACGTCAGGGCGTGACAATGGCCGCCATCGTTACGCGAGGACAAAACCAGCCATGAAGCGCATAACCGAACATTTTCTCGCGGTCGCCGCCGTGGCGCTCGGCGTCAGCACTTCCGCCCTCGCCATCGACATCACCGGTGCGGGCGCCACGTTTCCCTACCCGATCTACGCAAAGTGGGCCGAAGCCTACAAAGCAAAATCGGGAGTCGGCATGAATTACCAGTCGATCGGCTCGGGTGGCGGGATCAAGCAAATCCAGAACAAAACGGTTGATTTCGGTGCTTCGGACATGCCGCTCAAGCCGGAAGAGCTCGAAAAAGACGGCTTGCTGCAATTTCCGACCGTCATAGGCGGCGATGTTCCGGTTGTTAATCTCGAAGGGGTGAAGCCTGGCGAGCTTAAATTAACCGGCCCGCTCCTCGCCGACATCTATCTCGGCAAGATAACCAAGTGGAACGATTCCGCGGTCGCGAAGATAAATCAGGGCGTCAAGCTTCCGGATTCCGAGATCACGGTGGTCCACCGCTCCGACGGTTCGGGAACGACGTTCATTTGGGTGAACTACCTCTCCAAAGTGAGTGCGGAATGGAAGCAAAAAGTCGGTGAGGGGACTTCCGTCGCGTGGCCGACGGGCGTCGGCGGCAAGGGAAACGAAGGCGTGGCGTCGTACGTCCAGCGCGTCAAGGGTTCTATCGGGTATGTCGAATACGCGTATGCGCTGCAAAACAAAATGACGTATGCGCAAGTGCAAAACCGCGAGGGCAATTTTGTGAGCCCGTCGTCCGAAACATTCAAGGCGGCCGCGGCCGGCGCGGATTGGAACAAGGCGCCCGGCTATTACTTGATGCTGACGGATCAGCCCGGGAAAAATGCATGGCCGATTTCGGGTGCGACGTTCATCCTGATGTACAAGACGCAACCGAAGCCCGAGACTGCCAAAGAAGTGCTGAAGTTTTTTGACTGGGCCTATTCCGCCGACGGCGACAAGCTCGCCGATGCGCTCGATTACGTTCCGCTGCCGGAAAACGTCACGGCACAAATTCGCGGAACGTGGAAATCGCAAATAAAAGATACGTCGGGAAAGCCGCTCTATTGAACGACGGTCTAGAACTCCCGGTTAGCGGGCGCGGTGTTCGCACTATCGTCGGACGCCGCGTTTTGTTTTCGTTGGGTTGGATGCGCATCGGTTGCTCGCGCGGCCATTCTGAGAGTTGACGTGAACGCTTCGACAATGCAAGCGACTGCGCATGCCATTCCGGGTATCATCGCTCCCGTCCCGCGGCAGGGTAAGGCGAGCACGGCCAGGATGCCCGATCCTAAACAGAAGAACATCAAGCTTCAGGACCTGCTTTTTCGTTCGGTCACCCGCACGTTTGCATTTCTGGTGCTGGCGGTCCTGCTGGCGATCATCGCATCGCTCCTCTACGGCAGCTTGCCGGCGATGCGAAAGTTCGGCTTCGGATTTCTCACGAGCGCCGAGTGGAATCCCGTCACCGAGCAGTTCGGCGCACTGGTTCCCATCGTCGGTACGATCGCAACGTCGGCGATCGCGCTGCTGATCGGCATCCCCGTGAGCTTCGGTATTGCGCTCTTCTTGACCGAGCTCTCGCCGCCGTGGCTCAAGCGTCCGCTGGGCACGGCTATCGAATTACTGGCTGCAATTCCGAGCATCATTTACGGCATGTGGGGACTGTTCGTTCTCGCGCCCTTGTTCGCCGACTACATTCAACCGTGGCTCATCAAAACGCTCGGTGCAGCGCCGGTGATCGGCGCGATATTCAAGGGGCCGCCGCAAGGTATCGGCGTTCTCACGGCGGGCTTCGTGCTCGCCATCATGGTGATTCCATTCATCGCCTCCGTGATGCGCGATGTGTTCGATGTGGTGCCGCCCGTGCTCAAAGAATCGGCCTACGGCCTCGGCTGCACAACGTGGGAAGTCGTTTGGAACATCGTCCTGCCCCATACGAAGGTCGGCGTCATCGGCGGGATCATGCTCGGATTGGGCCGTGCGCTCGGCGAGACAATGGCGGTTACTTTTCTGATCGGAAATGCCCACCAGTTGACGACATCGATTCTCGCACCCGGCAACAGCATCGCGTCGGCGCTGGCCAATGAGTTCACCGAAGCCGTAGGCGACCTCTATACGTCGGCCTTGATCGAGCTCGGGCTCATCTTGTTCGTCATCACGTTCATTGTTCTTGCGCTCGCCAAGCTGCTGCTGCTTCAGCTTGCCAAGGGCGAGGGTCGCCGCACGTAATCGCGCAACGCCATTCATCATGACTCCACTGTATTCGCGTCGGCTGTTCCTCAATCGCTTCAACCTGGTCATGTCGCTCGTCACGATGGCATTCGGTCTCGCGTTTCTGCTGTGGATTCTGTTGACGTTGCTGCAGGCTGGGTTTCACGCGTTCAGCACAGACTTGTTCACGCAGATGACGCCGCCGCCCGGGAGCAAAGGCGGCCTACTAAACGCGATCGCCGGCAGCGTGTTGATGGCCACGACGGGCACGTTGATTGGCACACCGATCGGCATCCTCGCCGGCATTTACCTCGCTGAATTTGGAAGCCGCGGCTGGCTCGCGCCGGTCACACGCTTCATCAACGACATCTTGCTGTCGGCCCCGTCGATCGTCATCGGATTGTTCATCTACGAGGCCTACGTGTTCCGCGTCGGCCATTTCTCGGCGTGGGCGGGCTCGTTTGCGCTTGCGCTGATCGTCATACCGGTCGTCATTCGCACGACGGAGAACATGTTGAAGCTCGTTCCCGATAGCCTGCGCGAAGCCGCGGCGGCGCTGGGAACGCCGCAATGGAAGATGATCCTGATGGTAACGTTGCGCTCGGTGCGTGCCGGCGTCATTACCGGCATTCTCCTGGCCGTTGCGCGGATTTCCGGCGAAACCGCGCCGCTATTGTTTACCGCGCTCAACAACCAGTTTTGGACGTCGAATCTCGACGCGCCGATGGCCAATCTGCCCGTTGTCATCTTTCAGTTCGCCATGAGCCCTTATGACGATTGGCAACAATTGGCATGGGCCGGCGCATTGCTGATTACGACGGCGGTGCTGTTGCTCAACATTCTTGCGCGGACGGTGTTCCGCCAGCCGCAGGCACGCTAAGAGGCTGCTATGGAAACCCTGGTTGCGACACCTGAAGTCCGCGCACATCATGCACCGATAACGGCGCCGAAGATGTCGATCCGCAACCTGGACTTCTACTACGGAAAATTTCATGCGCTGAAGAATGTCAATCTCGACGTCGCCGAGCGCCGCGTGACGGCGTTCATCGGTCCCTCCGGTTGTGGCAAATCAACGCTGTTGCGGACGCTGAACAGGATGTACTCGCTCTATCCCGGACAGCGGGCGACCGGCCAGATTCTGTTCAACGGGGAAAACCTGCTCGATGCGAGCGTCGACTTGAACATGCTGCGGGCCAAAGTCGGTATGGTGTTCCAGAAGCCGACGCCGTTTCCGATGTCGATCTATGAAAACATCGCGTTCGGCATCCGGTTGTACGAAAATCTTTCGCAGCGCGAGATGGACGAGCGCGTTGAATCGGCGCTCGCGAAGGCGGCGATCCTCGATGAGGTCAAGGACAAGCTGAAACAGAGCGGCATGGCGCTCTCCGGCGGACAGCAGCAGCGTCTGTGCATTGCGCGCGCGATCGCGGTGCAGCCCGAAGTGCTGCTGCTCGACGAGCCCACGTCCGCGCTCGACCCGATTTCGACCGCCAAGGTGGAGGAGCTCCTTTCCGACCTCAAACGCGATTACACGATCGCAATGGTGACGCACAATATGCAGCAGGCGGCCCGGGTATCGGACTTCACCGCGTACATGTATCTTGGCGATCTGATTGAATTCGGCGAAACCGACCAGATCTTCCTGCGGCCAATGCGCAAGGAAACCGAGGACTACATCACCGGGCGCTTCGGCTAGGCCTCTTAGGAAACCGCCATGAGCCAGGACCACACGAACAAGCAATTCGACGTCGAGATGGAGGGTATTCGTTCCGGCGTCCTGTCGATGGGTGGCATGGTGGAAAAGCAGCTGACGCGCGCGATCAAGGCGCTCGCGCAGGAAGAGGACGCCGATCTGCTCGACGCCGTGGGCGCCGACGAGGCGGCGATCAATCAGCTGCAGATCAACATCGATCAGCAATGCGCGCAAATCATCGCTCGACGGCAGCCTGCCGCCGTTGACCTGCGGATGGTGTTGACGGTGAGCAAGATCGTCAACGATCTCGAGCGAATCGGCGACGAGGTCAAGAAAATCGCGTACAAGGCGGCGCAAACGCGCGGCAGCGACCAGCTGACGCGGGTTCGCTACTACGATGTCGGACGTGCCGCTGCCAACGCGCTGACGATGCTCCAGCATGCGCTCGACGCATTTGCGCGTCTCGATGTCGAGCGTGCCGCGTCGATCATCGACGAGGATGAAGCCATCGACGCGGCGTTTTCCGCGATCCTCCGGCAATTGATCAGCTACATGATGGAGGACCCACGCACGATCACGCCCGCACTCGAGATCGTGTTCATCGCGAAATCGATCGAACGCATCGGCGATCATGCCAAGAACATCGCCGAGGCCGTTGTGCAAGTCGTCAAAGGCAAGGATGTGCGGCACTCGTCGGCGCAGCAGATTCGCGCCGAGGTCGCGCAGCCGTGATGCCGTCGATTCTCGTCGTCGAAGATGAACCGGCGATCCTCGAGCTCATCAAGGTGAACTTGGTGGACGCTGGTTACGAAGTGAAGGCGGCGGAGGACGCCGAGACGGCGCACGAAGCGTTGAAGCAGGAATTGCCGGATCTCGTGCTGCTCGATTGGATGCTGCCCGGTCAATCGGGGCTGGCGCTTGCACGACAACTGCGCGGCGACGCGCGCACGCGCGAGCTCCCCATCATCATGGTCACCGCCCGGTCGGAAGAAGGCGACAGGGTCGCAGGTCTCGAGGCCTGGGTCGACGATTATGTGACCAAACCTTTTTCGCCGCGCGAGCTGAAAGCGCGGATAAAGGCGGTGCTGCGCCGGCGTGCTCCCGAGGCCGCGCAGGAGCCGCTAGAAGCCGGGCCGCTGAAGCTCGATCCACTTACGCATCGCGTGACCGTTGGCGGCCGCCCCGTGACGCTGGGGCCAACCGAGTTCCGCCTGCTGCGGTTTCTGCTCGCGCGTCCCGAACGCGTGCATTCGCGTTCGCAATTGCTCGACCATGTCTGGGGCGATCACGTATATATCGAAGAGCGCACGATCGACGTCCATATTCGCCGCCTTCGTCTCGCGCTCGAGCCGTTCGGCGCCGATGCGCTGATCGAAACGGTGCGCGGGAGCGGTTATCGGTTGGCGCTTCCGCCGACCGCGTAAATGAAGCTGTTCGTGTCCCGCGGGCTCGTTGCGCCGGCGATCGTTGCGTTGGCGACGCTCATTGTGTGGGCGATTGCCGGGACCGGATGGGCGCTTGCGATTCTTGCGATCGGCACTACGGCCGTCGTCGGCTTCCACCTCTACCATCTGCAGCTTCTTTCCGACTGGGCGTCAGGCCCGCTCGATGGACCGGTTCCGATCGGCCGCGGTTCCTGGGCGCCGACATTCGGGGCGATCTACCGGCAGGTCCGCACGCGTGCCGCCTATCAGCGCGACCTGCGACATTTGATCGCGCGTTTTCAACAGGCCGCCGAAGCGATACCCGATGGGATCGTCGTGCTGGATAAGAATAATCGGATCGAATGGGCGAATCCGCGCGCTCTCGCGCAGCTCGGGCTCGATCTCGCCCACGACACGAGCGCACCGATCGTGAACCTTGTGCGTGAGCCCGAGTTCCTGCGCTATCTTGAATCGGGCGACTATCATGAGCCGATCGTTGTCGTCTCGGGCCGCGACGCACGGATCACGCTCTGGTTGCAGCTCGTGCCGTTTTCGCTCGACAAGAAAATGCTGATGTCGCGGGATGTCACGCAGCTCGAAGCGCTGGCGCGGATGCGCCGCGACTTCATCGCCAACGTTTCGCACGAACTCAAGACGCCATTGACCGTCATCAGCGGCTTTGTCGAGACGATGCAGGACATGGAGCTCGATACGCGCCAGCGCGAGCGTTTTCTACAACTGATGCTCGAGCAGGCGAACAACATGCAGGGGCTGGTGGCCGACCTCCTTACGCTGTCGACGCTCGAAAGCGAGCACAACCTGCTCACCGACGAGCGCTTTGCGATCGTGCCCTTGATGCTCGAGTTGTCGAACGAGGCGAAGGCGCTGTCAAAGGGCCAGCACGAACTCTCGCTCGAGATCGGCGACGCTGCGAACGTGATGGGCAGCCGCGACGAGCTGGCGAGCGCATTCGGCAATCTCATCAGCAACGCGATTCGCTATACCCCGGCGCGCGGCCGGATCGCAATCGCCTGGCGCGTCGATACCGACGGCAGCGGCGTCTTTTCGGTCACCGATTCGGGCATCGGCATTGCCGCGGAACATCTTCCCCGTCTCACCGAGCGGTTCTATCGCGTCGATCGCAGCCGGTCGCGCGCCACGGGTGGAACAGGTCTAGGCCTTGCGATCGTCAAGCACGTGTTGCTGCGGCATCAAGCCGAGTTCGAGATCGAAAGCGAGCGTGGACGAGGCAGCACGTTTGCGGTTCGCCTTCCAGCGCGGAGGGTCGAGCGCGCGCCGCCGACCGGCGATTCCACGCACGCGGATTCCCAAGAGCTCACCAATAGCGCAGCGCCGCGCGGAAGAGGCTCTTGATCTCGTCG
>DASPYC010000294.1:0-3272 GCA_035636955.1 Casimicrobiaceae bacterium | reverse complement strand
GTGCACGGCACGTTGCCGACGGTGAGCGAGCTCGCGGCGTATAAGGTGAAGCTCATCAATGCGCGCGGCATTCCCGCACCCGTCAAAGTCGCGCTCGAGCAGATTCCCGCCTCCGCGCATCCGATGGACGTCATGCGCTCTGCGGTCTCGATGCTCGGCACAATTGTTCCGGAAAAAGGCGATCATCCGGCGCCCGGAGCGCGCGACATTGCCGACGCATTGATGGCGTGCTTGGGGTCGATGCTCCTCTACTGGTATCACTGGAGTCATCACGGCAAGCGGATCGATGTCGAAACGGACGACGACACGATCGGCGGTCATTTCCTGCACTTGCTGCATGGTCGCCGCCCGTCCGCGACCTGGGTGCGTGCGATGCACACGTCGCTCAATCTCTATGCCGAGCACGAATTCAACGCGTCGACGTTCACTGCGCGCGTGATCGCCGGCACCGGCTCCGATCTGTATTCGGCGCTCACCGGCGCCATCGGCGCGTTGCGAGGCCCAAAACATGGGGGCGCCAACGAATTTTCATTCGAAGTTCAGAACCGTTACAACACGCCGGACGAAGCCGAGGCGGACATCCGCCGCCGTCTTGAAAAGAAACAGGTGATCATCGGCTTCGGGCATCCGGTTTACACGATCGCCGATCCGCGCAATAAGGTGATCAAAGAGGTCGCCCGGTGGCTTTCCGCCGAGTCGGGCGACATGCGAATGTACGAGATTGCCGAGCGCTTGGAGAATGTGATGTGGGAGGCGAAGAAGATGTTCGCCAACCTCGATTGGTATTCGGCGGTCAGTTATCACACGATGGGCATTCCGACCGCCATGTTCACGCCGCTGTTCGTCATCTCGCGCACATCCGGGTGGTCGGCGCACGTGATCGAGCAGCGGATCGACGGCAAGATCATCCGCCCATCGGCCAACTACACTGGCCCTGACAACCAAAAATTCGTGCCGATCGAACAACGCGTCTAATGTCCGCAGCGATCTCCACCGTCCGTCCCGAGCCTGACCAGGTGATGGTCGACATTGCCGATTACGTGTCGAGATTTCCGATCACTAGCGACGAGGCGTACGCGACCGCGCACTATTGCCTGCTCGATACGCTCGGCTGCGGCTTCGAGGCGTTGTCGTATCCGGCGTGCACGAAGCTCCTTGGGCCAATCGTCCCCGAAACGATCGTCCCCAATGGCGCGAAAGTCCCCGGCACGTCGTACCAGCTCGACCCGGTGCAGGCCGCTTTCAACATCGGCACGATGATTCGTTGGCTCGACTTCAACGACACGTGGCTCGCCGCGGAATGGGGACATCCGTCGGACAATCTCGGCGGCATTCTCGCCACTGCGGATTGGCTCTCGCGAAACGCCGCCGCTACGGGGAACTCCCCGCTGACTGTCCGTGACGTGCTCACCGCGATGATCAAGGCGCACGAGATCCAAGGCGTCATCGCGCTCGAAAACAGCTTCAATCGCGTCGGCCTCGATCATGTCGTGCTGGTCAAAGTGGCATCGACCGCCGTGGTGGCGAACATGCTCGGGTCGTCGCACGATGAAATCGTCAATGCAATCTCGCTCGCATGGGTCGACGGACAGAGTCTTCGGACCTATCGTCATGCGCCAAACACCGGGTCGCGCAAGAGCTGGGCCGCGGGCGACGCGACGTCGCGCGCGGTTCGTCTTGCGTTGATCGCCAAGACCGGAGAGATGGGCTATCCGTCGGCGTTGTCGGCGAAGATCTGGGGTTTTTATGAGGTGATGTTCAGGGGCCAGCCGTTCAAGCTTGCGCGAGCGTACGGTAGCTACGTGATGGAAAACGTGCTCTTCAAGATCTCGTTCCCGGCGGAATTTCATGCACAGACGGCCGTGGAATGCGCGATGCAACTGCACCCGCTCGTCAAAGACCGGTTGGCGGACGTTGCGCGAATCACGATTCGGACGCACGAATCGGCGATCCGCATCATCGACAAGCAAGGGCCGCTCGACAATCCCGCCGACCGTGACCATTGCATTCAATACATGGTGGCCGTGCCGTTGATCTACGGCCGCCTGACAGCCGCGGACTACGAAGACGATATCGCGGCGGATCCGCGGATCGACGCTTTGCGTGCCCGGATGGTATGCGTCGAGGATAAAGGTTTCTCGAAGGATTATCTCGACGCCGACAAACGATCGATCGCGAACGCGATCACGATCGAGTTCGTCGATGGCAGCCGTACGCGCGAAGTCGTGGTCGAATATCCGATCGGGCATCGGCGCCGACGCGAGGAAGGTATGCCCGTGCTGATTGAGAAGTTCAAGACCAATCTTGCGCGCCGCTTTCCGGCGAAACAGCAGAGGGCGATCCTTGCAGTCGCGCTCGAGTTGAAGAAGCTCGAAACAATGCGGGTCCACGAATTCGTCGATATGATGACGGTCTAATACAGCTGCCGCCATCCACCCCGGAGCTCTCATGTTGCGCACGCTGCTCGTTCTGGTCTTGTTGTTGCCACTCGGCGCACAGGCTGCGCAGGAGTATCCGAAGCTCAAGCCCGGGCTGTGGGAGATGACGACGGCCAACAGCCGCAACAAGGATCGGCCGGCGCAGAAAAGCGCGATCTGCCTCGACGCTTCGCTGCAGCAAGACATGATTCGGATGTCGACCGGCATGATGCAGGGGATGTGCAGCAAGCTCGACACGAAATACGTCGGCAACACGTTCACCGGCGAAGCCACGTGCAATCTTGGTGCCTCGACGATGAAGTCGAAATCGGTGATGACGATGATGGGCGACAGCGCCTATCGCACCGAGTCGCACGCGTCCTTCGATCCGCCGATGAACGGCATGTCGCAATCCGACACGATCATCGAGGGCCGCCACGTCGGCGCGTGCAAGCCGGGCCAGCAGCCCGGCGACATGACGATGCCGAACGGTCAGACGATGAACATCCGCAACATCATGGGCGGCAACATCATGGGCGGAAAGAAGTGATGAAGCGCAGCGCGATGAGCGCCGCACCGCCGCCCCAGGCAACTCTACCTTCGGACGCATTGCCATGACGCATAACCTCTTCAACAGCCTTCAGGAATTCCGCCTCGCCGGCGGCGGACGCAGCAAGTTCTATTCGCTCGCAGCGCTCGAGAAAGCCGGTCTCGGCAAGATTTCACGGCTGCCGGTGTCGATTCGTATCGTGCTCGAGAGCGTTCTGCGCAATTTCGACGGCAAGAAGGTGACCGAGGAGCACGTGCGCCAGCTCGCCAAATGGAACCCGACCGGAGAGCGCGTAGACGAGATTC
>DASPYC010000293.1:0-2269 GCA_035636955.1 Casimicrobiaceae bacterium | reverse complement strand
TTGATGCCGCCGAACGTCGGCTCGAGCGCGACAATCATGTCGATCAACTTGTCCGGATCGCGCTCGTTCAGCTCGATGTCGAAGCAATCCAGACCCGCGAATTTCTTGAACAGCACGGCCTTGCCTTCCATCACAGGCTTGGCCGCTAGCGGTCCAATCGTTCCGAGACCGAGCACTGCAGTGCCGTTGGTGACGACGCCGACCAGATTGCCGCGCGAGGTGAGCGTGGACGCCTCGCGCGGATCGCGAACGATTTCGTCGCAGGCCGCGGCGACGCCGGGGGAGTACGCGAGCGCGAGATCGCGCTGATTCAGGAGTTGCTTGGTCGGCAACAGCGAAATCTTGCCCGGAGGCGCACGACGATGGTATTCGAGCGAAGCTTCGCGGATATCCTTATCGGGCATTGCAGTGCTCCAGGTGAACGCCCCGCTGTGCATCATAGCCGATGGGCGTCACCGAGGGTGCGGGCCGCTTTGTCGCTGACGACGCACGACTCGCCCCGGTATAATTCGCCGCCCTGCCGCGCGCGGCCGCTTCGCCCGCCATCGCCGCTTTTCATGATTTCCATCCTGCTGTTCTGGTTCATTGCGCTCGCGCTCGTCGCCGCGATGTTGATCGTTCTCGCGCGTCCATTGCTTCGTGGTGGAAAGCCGCGACAAGACGCGGCTCCGCCGGAGCTGGACGCCACGACTGCCGTCTATCGCGACCAGAAACGCCAGCTCGACGACGACCTCGCTGCAGGCGCTGTTACCGCAAGCGAGCACGCAGCTGCGCAGGAAGAGTTGGTGCATCGGCTCGGCGCCGAGATCGCCAAGCAACCGAGCGCGGCCGAAGCCGGCGCGACGAGAACGCCATGGATCGCGATAATCGTCCTTGTCGCAGTCGTACCCGTCGCGTCCGTTTTGTTGTACCAGATACTCGGCAATCCCGGCGCGATCGACGCGCAGACCGCCCGCCCGCGAATCACCGATCAGGACGTGCGTGCGATGGTCGAGCAACTGGCGGAGCGCATGCAAACGCATCCCGACGACCCGAAGGGATGGTTGCTCCTTGCGCGGTCGTATGCTGCGCTGGGGCGATATTCCGACGCTGCTGCAGCCTTTGGCGAAGCCGCGAAGCGATCGCCGGACGATGCGCAGCTTTACGCGGACTGGGCCGACGCAGCCGCGATGGATCAACAGCGCAAGCTTGTAGGGAAGCCGGAAGAATTGATTGCGCGAGCACTCGCGATCGATCCGAACAATCGCAAGGCGTTGGCGCTCTCGGCTACGGCGCTGCTCGAGCGCGGCGACGTCGACGCTTCGCTTGCGCGCTGGCGCGAGTTGCGGCAAAAGTTGGCGCCTGACAGCGATGAAGCCCGCGAAATCGACAAAGTGATCGCGGAGATCGGGGGAGCCAAGAGCGCGGCGTCCGCCGGCGCGCCCGCGAAAGGCACGATTACGGGCCGCATCGAGGTCGATCCGAAAATCGCGTCGCGTATTGCGCCGGGCGATACGGTGTTTGTGCTGGCGCGTTCCGCCGACGGCGGTCGAGTTCCGCTCGCCGTGACGCGAATGCGCGCACGCGAATTGCCGGCGACATTTCATCTCGATGATTCGATGGGGATGATCCCGGAAGCGAAGCTCTCCGCAACGCCGCGTGTCGTCGTCGAGGCGCGGGTCTCCAAGAGTGGTAATGCAAAGGCGAGCGCCGGCGATTTGCGCGGCATAAGCGCACCGGTCACTCCGGGTGATGCGAACGTCCGTGTCGTCATCGGCGAAGTCGTGCAATGAAGTCCAATGATTCCGCGATGCTCGAAGCCGACAACCTGGCCGCGGTGCGCGGCCGCACACGACTTTTCGTCAACGTCAGACTTCGCGTGGACGCGCGTCAAGCATTGTTCGTCACCGGCCCCAACGGCAGCGGCAAGACCACGCTCCTTCGCATGCTCGCGGGCTTGTCGGCTCCTGCTGCGGGCACCATTCGGCGGATGGGGAACGTTATGGCGCCGTTTGATGCGCGGATGCGCGAGGAGGTGGCGTTCGCGGGCCATCTGCCGGCGCTCAAAGATGAGCTGTCCGCAATCGAAAATCTCGTTGCATTGGTCGCGCTGGGTGGCGTGAAGCTGAAGACCGAGCAGGCATTGCTCGCGCTGGATCGTGTCGCGTTGTCGCGGCAACGCACGCTGCCCGCGCGCGTCCTCTCACAGGGACAGCGGCGGCGCATCGGTCTCGCCCGTCTCGCCCTCCTCGAGAAGCCGATATGGATTCTCGACGAGCCCACGACGGGT
>DASPYC010000292.1:0-2440 GCA_035636955.1 Casimicrobiaceae bacterium | reverse complement strand
GGGAGAGATTGCGCGATCGCGACTTTGGGTTGCCCAATCGATGGCAGCGACTCCGATTGTGCCAACTGCCGAGCGTTCGATGGCGAATGAGGCGCTTCGTTCACAGGCTTCTTCGGCGTCGTGGCCTGCAGCCGTCGATCTTCGATCGGTGCCGGCTTTTTGCCGACGAGTTGCAACAACCGCGAAAACCAGCCTTGATCCGCGATTCGGTCAGTGCGCGACGAACGTGCTCGTTCATGTGTTGGCGATGGAGGCGGCGTAGGTGTCTCCGCAATCTGCGACGCCGCGCTCTGCTCTTGCCGGTCCGCCGCGATCGACGGTGCACTGGATGGCATTAACAGCGGCGGCTGCGAGTCAACGTCGTGCTCGACCGACGGTGGCGCCACAAGCGCGACCTGCGGGGACGCCGGCCGAGACTCCGCCAGTGCGAGCGCTCGCGTTTGCAGCGAATCCGCCTTTGTGCCGATCGAGGTCGGTAACACGCCATGCGCGCTCGACGCAATGCGATTGGCCGGTGAAAATGAGAACGCGCGTTGCGTGGCCTTGGTGGATGGCGTCGCCTTTGGCGATTGCGCGGCCAGCGAACGCGCCGAGATCGCAGTAGCCTTCTGAGCGTTTGCGCTCGCGGTCTTGTTTGCGGGGAGCGTTCTTTTCGATGTCACAGGCGCGGGCGAAGGCGAAGTCGATGCCACTTGGGCCACCGGTGGCCGACTTGCAGGCGACGCGACCGGATTGGTGGACTTTGCATTCGGCAGCGGATTCGTCTCGACGGGCTCGCTGTGCGTAGCGGCCGGCAACGGACTGTCGGAGATCGGCGAAGTGGCGTCCGGCTCGGTGGCATCGGTCTTGGCAGGAAGTGCTTCCGCCGCCGCGGTCGACGGCGTCGCAGAATCAACAGCTGTCGCATTGGCAACCTGCGGCCGTTCTGTGCCCGCCGCGGGTTCAGTTACCGACTTCGGCGTGTCCGACGACGATACCGCCGATGCGGTGTGCGGCCGCATCGCGGCGAACCATGTCTGTGCCCGATCGACGACACGCGCGACATCGGGGAACGACATCGGCGCCGCAACAGCAAACAGTGCAACCACGACCAGCACGGCTGCCGCAAGCGCCGCGTGCGACACCCCGCCACGACGCGCGTTTGCACGAACGGAATCGTCGAGCGGGGGGATGATCAGCGGCACAATCTTGTCGCGATTCACAGCAGCGGCAATCGCCGAATCGTTGAACACGCGCTCGGACGGAGACAGGAATACGCGAATCGAAGGCGCAAGACGCGTCATCGGCGTGAGTGGAGAAGCGTTCGCTGGTGTGACGTCGATGTCGCGCGCGAGCGCCCAACCGGATGCGAGCGACGACGCAACATCCTTCTCGCGCAGCCGCGCGCCAGTCGTGTTGATCAACGCCGCATGCGGATGCGTTTGCGGCGCATCGCGATCGTGATGTTCGCGCAGCGCGAGAATTAGCGACTTCGCTGCGTCGTAGCGCTCCCCCGTCCAGCCGGTTGCCGAGGCTTGGCGCACGGCAGTCTCGTCCGGCAAGTAACGCTTGAGCATCGCCGCGAGACTGTACATATCGCAACGCCAGTCGAGCTGCCGCGTTAGTGCCAGATCGCCGTTGCGGCCTTCCTCGAGGGCCTTCAGCAACCGAGGCGATTGGTAGTCGTACTCGCGCTGCCAGCCGATCGGCAGCGGTTGCGTGAGCGCTTCCCCTGATACGAGCGCGAACGCGAAGTCGATGAGCGCGAGCTGGCCGAACACAGGGTGGAGGCGCTCGCCGGGCGCGTCGCAGTCGAAGGTCGCGGGTCCGAGCGGGATGCAGACGTTGTCACCCTTGACGTCGAGGTGCACGAGGTGCAGTTGATGGATTTTCTTCAACCCAATGAGCGTGTGATGCGCAAGCGCCCACCAATGCGCGCAATCCTCGAACGCATGGCGATACACTCGACCGTCGCGAATCAGCGGCAACAACGTCGCCCATTGATCGACGGTGACGCCCGCGTCGTAGGTCTGAACGAGCTGCGTGCCGGCAACGGAGCCGCGGTCAAACTGCACGACGTCCGGCACGCAGTCGATGCCGTGTCCGATGAGGCGCGCGAGAATACGCCATTCACGCTCGGTCCAGTGCGCGAAGTCGCCATCGGTCGTATCGAGAAAGCGCTTCGTGTAGCGCCGCCGCTCGCCGGGGACGACCGCTTCGCGAAACACCTCGACATGCTCGCCCGTCGCCATTTTCAGGCGGCCGCGGCCGAATACGCGATCGATTTGCTCGGGGGTCATCGCATAGTCATCCATGCAAACCGACGGCGCCGAGCTGGCTTCCGCTGGACGACAAGCAATGTCGCGTCGTCGGCCCCGCTTCGCGAGCGCACGAGCTCGAGCAGCCGCTCGCAAGCACGCGACAGCGGCGCGTGCGTTTTCAGCGCGCCGCTGATTTCGTG
>DASPYC010000291.1:0-14347 GCA_035636955.1 Casimicrobiaceae bacterium | reverse complement strand
TCGTTTCAATTTCTGATCGACGCGTTGACACGCGATTGGTTTGTCGTCGCGCCCGACCTGCGCGGTTTCGGACGCTCGGACTGGCAGCCGCAAGGTTATTGGTTCTACGACTACATCGCGGACCTCGAGGCGCTCGTCGATCACTACGCGGCGAACGAAGCGGTCGATCTTATCGGTCATAGCCTAGGCGGCAATATCGTCATGCAATACGCGGGCCTGCGCCCGCAGCGCGTGCGGCGTGTTGTGTCGCTCGAAGGGTTCGGCATTCCGGCGGAATCGGCGGAGATCGCACCGGCGAAAATCGTGAAGTGGCTCGATGCACTCCGTGCGATGCCGGAATTCAAGCCATACGCCGATCTCACCGCCGTCGCGAATCGGCTGCAGAAGAACAATTCGCGTTTGAAGCGGGGTCAAGCTGAATTTTTGGCCATGCACTGGGCCGAAAAAACGGCCGATGGCGCGCGCCTCGTTTCGGATCCACGACACAAGCTGCCGTTTCCCATCGTGTATCGGATGGAAGAAATCGTGTCCATCTGGCGCAATATCGAGGCGCCGACGCTGTGGATGGGCGCAGCCGACACGAACATTCTGCGCTGGCTCGCGAGTGGCAAGGACGGCGATCATGACGATGACCGATTCGACGTCGTCCGTCGTCGGCTCGCGCACATTCGCAACGGCCGACTCGAGATCGTCGCGGATGCCGGGCATATGCTACATCACGATCAACCCGAGGCCGTCGCGCGTTTGATCGAACCGTTCTTCGCGGCGTAGTCAAAAACACGTACCGTAGTAGAATGCTGAACGCGCCCAGGTTCCCCTGTGGCGTTGTTTTTTTGCGCGTCCGCCATGACTCAAAACGCACCCGCCGATCTGTCGAAGCTGCGCATCGATCGCAGCCTCGCGCCGGTCATACGACGCCGGCGCAGAAAATGGATTTGGCTCGGAATCCTCCTCGCGGTCGTCTTGGCCGGCGGCACATGGTTTGCGCTGCAGCCCCGCGTGACGATTGTTCAAACGACACCGGTCGTCACTGCGTATCCGTCGCAGCAGTTCGTCGTACTGAATTCGACCGGTTACGTGGTCGCGCAGCGCAAGGCGGCGATTTCATCGAAGGCGACAGGCCGCCTCGAGTGGTTGGGCGTTGCCGAAGGCTCGCGCGTCAAGGCAGGCGACGTCATTGCGCGGCTCGACAATCGCGACGTCGCGGCGCAATCGCAAAGCGCGCTCGCGAACGTCCGTGCCGCGCAAGCGGCGCTCGAGCAGGCGTTGGCTGAGGAACGCGACGCGCAGGCGCAGCACAAGCGCAACATCGATCTTGCCGCGAAGGGCTTCGTTTCGCAATCGGCGACGGACACGTCAAAGGCGCGTGTCGACCGCGCGGTCGCAGGTGTCGCGAACGCGGGCGCCGCAGTGGGTGCCGCGCAAGCGAATGCGCGCAATGCCGGCGTCGCGGTCGATTACACGGTGATCCGCGCGCCGTTCGACGGCGTGATCTTGTCGAAAAGCGCCAATGTCGGCGACATGGTGACGCCCTTTTCGAGCGCCGCCGATTCCAAAGGTGCCGTCGTCACGATCGCCGATATGAGCACGCTCGAAGTGGAGGCCGACGTTTCCGAATCGAGCCTCGCGAAGGTCAAGGTCGACATGCCGGCCGAGATCTCGCTCGATGCACTGCCGAACGATCGCTTCCGCGGCCGCATCAGTCGGATGGTCCCGACCGTTGATCGCGCCAAGGCGACGGTGATGACGAAGGTCAAGTTCGACACGATCGATCCACGCGTTCTGCCCGAGATGAGCGCGAAAGTGAGCTTTCTGTCACAGGACGTGACGCCGGAACAGCAGAAGGCATTCGTCGCCGTCAGTCCCGATGCTTTCGCGCAGCGCGAGGGCCGCACGGTGGTGTTCGTCGTCAAGGACGGCAAGGTGGTCGCGGTACCTGTCACACCGGGAGTAAGAATCGGCGACCTCACCGCGGTGACCGGCGACATCAAGTCGGGCGACAAGGCGGTGTTGCGGCCCGATGACAAGCTGGTCGGCGGCTCGCTCGTCAAGGTCGCGACGAAGTAGCGATGAATGACGTTGGTTCGGAATCTCTTTTGGACGCAACCGAGCCCAGCGTCCAAACGCTCGTCGCCATCCGTTCGCTGTCGAAGTTCTACACGCGCGGCGATCAGATCATCCCCGTTTTGCTCGACATCGACCTCGACGTATTCCCCGGCGATTTCATTGCGTTGATGGGACCATCGGGATCGGGCAAGTCGACGCTGCTGAACTTGATTGCGGGGATCGATAAGCCATCGTCGGGCGAGCTTCGCATTGCCGGCGTTGACATCGTGCGACTCGACGACGCCGATCTCGCGGCATGGCGCGCCGCCAACGTCGGCTTCATCTTTCAGTTCTACAACCTGATGCCGGTTTTAAACGCGTATCAGAACATCGAGCTGCCGCTGATGCTGACTTCGCTCTCGCGTTCCGAGCGCCGCGAGCGAGTTGAAACGGCGCTTGCGCTGGTCGGGCTCACCGATCGTCAGGACCATTATCCAAATGAACTGTCGGGCGGACAGGAACAGCGCGTTGCGATTGCTCGTGCGCTGATCACGGACCCCACGTTGATCGTCGCCGACGAGCCCACCGGCGATCTCGACCGCGTGACGGCGGCTGAGATTCTCGGCTTGCTCGGCCGCCTGAACCGGGAGCTCGGCAAGACGATCATCATGGTGACGCACGATCCGAAAGCGGCGGAGGCGGCGCACCGATTGATCCATCTTGAGAAGGGCGTGCTCGTCCACTGAGCGCGCGTATCGAATGTACGTCGCGCTGCTGGTGCTGAAAAATGCACTCCGCCACAAGCTTCGGACGACGCTAACGATTGTCGGCATTGTCGTGGCGATCACCGCGTTCGGATTGCTCCGCACGATCGTCGACGCGTGGTATGCGGGCGCCAACGCGAGCTCGTCCGCGCGTCTTGTTACGCGTAACGCCGTGTCGCTCGTTTTCTCGATGCCCTTGACCTACGCGCAAAAGATTCGGCAGGTTCCGGGCGTCGCGTCGGTGGCGCTTGCCAACTGGTTCGGCGGCGTGTACATCTCCGAGCGCAACTTCTTTCCGCAGTTCGCGATCAGTGCGCCGTCGTACCTCGAGATGTATCCCGAGTATCTTTTGTCGCCGGAGGAAAAGAAGGCGTTTCTCACCGATCGTGTCGGCGCGATCGCGGGTCGCAAGCTCGCAGAACAGTACGGGTGGAAAATCGGCGATCAAGTTCCACTGCGCGGCACGATCTTTCCCGGCACATGGACGTTTACGCTGCGCGGCATCTACGACGGCGCCGACAAGGGGACCGATCAGTCGACGTTCTTCTTCCACTGGGATTACCTGAACGAAACGATGAAGAAGCAGTTCCCGCGTCGCGCGGATCAGACCGGCGTGTTCGTCGTGCAGCTCAAGGATCCGCAGCAGGCGTCCGAAGTATCCTCGGCGATCGACGCGACCTTCAAGAATTCGCTCGCCGAGACGCTGACGGAAACGGAGAAGGCGTTCCAATTGGGCTTCGTCGCGATGACTGAAGCGATTCTCCTTGCGATCCAGGCAGTGTCGTTTGTCGTCATTGTCATCATCATGGCCGTGATGGCGAACACGATGGCGATGACGGCGCGCGAACGCTACGGCGAATATGCGACGCTCAAAGCGCTCGGCTTCGGGAATGGATTCGTCGCGCTCATGATCTTCGCCGAATCGCTCGCGATTGCGGTTGTCGGCGGGATCACCGGGATCGCGCTGACGTTCCCGCTCGCGCGCGGTTTCGCCGAGGCAATGGGTTCGTTGTTTCCGGTTTTTTTCGTGAGCGAAGACACCGTGCTGATGCAATTCGGCGCCGCGATCCTCATCGGCGTCGTCGCCGCATGCATCCCGGCATGGAAAGCGGCGCGCGTTCGCATCGTCGACGGTTTACGGGCTGTTGCATAAGCGGCAATGGCAATCCCCATCAATTACATTGCGCGCAATCTCGTTGCGCGCCGCTTGACGACGATTCTGACCGCGGGCGGGATGGCGCTCGTAGTCTATGTCTTCGCGACGGTTTTGATGCTGGCGGCGGGACTTGAGCAGACACTCGTTTCGACGGGGCAGGATGACAACGTCGTCGTGATTCGCCGCAGCGCGCAAACCGAAGTCCAAAGCGGCGTCGATCGCCGGCAGGCGAGCGTTATCGAGACTCTTCCCGACATCGCGACCGGCGCTGACGGGCAGCGCATGATTTCCAAAGAGCCCGTCGTGCTGATCAACTTGCCGAAGCGCTCGACAGGGAAAACCGCAAACGTCGTGATTCGCGGCGTCACGCCGGCTGGGCTTGCGTTGCGGCCGCAGGTGCATATCGTCGAAGGTCGGATGTTCCAGCCCGGGACGTCAGAGGTCATCGCCGGAGGATCGATTGCGAGCGGATTCCGCGGCGCCGGTCTGGGCGAAACGCTTCGTTTCGCGTCGCGCGACTGGACGGTCGTCGGCGTGTTCGACGCCGGCCGGACAGGCTTCGATTCCGAAATCTGGGGCGACGCCGAGCAAATGCTGCAGGCGTTCCGGCGTACCGGCTTTTCGTCGGTCATATTCAAGCTTGTCGATAGCGACCGCTTCGACGCGGTGAAGCAGACGCTCGAAAGCGATCCGCGGCTGACCGTTGAGGCGAAACGCGAGCAGCGCTTTTATGCCGATCAATCGGAATCGCTTGCGAAATTCATTACCTATCTCGGCACTTCGATCTCGGTCATCTTCTCGATCGGTGCCATCATCGGCGCGATGATCACGATGTACGCGAGCGTCGCCTCGAGAGTCGCCGAGATCGGAACATTGCGCGCACTCGGTTTTTCTCGAAGTGCGATCCTCGTCGCGTTTCTCGGCGAGTCGCTGCTGCTGGGCTTACTGGGCGGCGTTGTCGGCCTTGTCGCGGCGTCGTTCATGCAGGCGTTGTCGATCTCGACGACCAACTTCCAGACGTTCGCCGAGGTGGCGTTCTCGTTCACGCTGACACCGTCGATCATCGTTGCGTCGATCGGCTTCGCGCTGACGATGGGTTTCGCCGGCGGTTTTCTCCCCGCGGCGCGTGCCGCGCGGATGAAGATCGTCGACGCGCTGCGCGCGGCGTAATCGGCAGCGTTCGCGATGGCGGACATGAAACTTGCAGCGTTACGCGCATACGCGGTAACGCGCACGTTCGCGAGAGCGCGCGACGTTGTCGAAGCCGTTCGTTCCCTCGGCTTCGTGCAGATCGATCCGATCCGGGCGCCCGCCCGGGCACAGGATCTAATCCTGCGTCATCGCGTCGTCGATTATCGCGCCGGGGATCTCGAAGAGCGTTTTCCCGTGTTGCCGCTGGTCGAAGACTTCGTGCACGTCTATGGCGTGCTGCCGGAGGCGTCCCTCGATCTTTTGCACCCGCGCCGGCGCCACCACACGTTGCGCGTCGAGCGCGAGCATCCGGCGCTCGCACGAAAGATTCTCGACCATATCGAGCGCAACGGCCCGGCGCATCCACGCGATTTGACGCGCGCGCTCGGATCGGCGCGCATCATCAACGGCTGGGGCGGCTCAAGCGCAGCGACGACGCGCATGCTCGAGGCGCTCCACTATCGCGGCAAGCTCCGCGTACTGCGACGCGATAACGGCGTCAAGATTTACGGAGTTGCACCGGCGCGCGAGCCCGGTTTGCCGCTATCCCTTCGCGCGGAGCTTCTGATGCAATTGCTCGTTCGGCTGTACGCGCCGCTATCGGTTGCATCATTGCGACAACTCGCAGCGATGATCAGTCAAGATTCCATTCCCGAAGCCACGCGCGTGCGCGCAATGACGCGATTGTTCAGGAGCGACTGGGTCGCAAGAGGAGTCGTCGACGATGTCGAGTACCTCTGGCCTGCGGACGAGAGCACGCGCGTCGAAGCGCCGGATACCGTGCGGTTGCTTGCACCGTTCGATCCCGTCGTCTGGGACCGTCGTCGTTTTGCACATTTGTGGGACTGGGAATATCGATTCGAGGCCTACACGCCGCCCATGAAACGCCGCTATGGCTATTACTCGCTGCCGATGCTATGGCGCGATCGGGTCATCGGCTGGGCCAACGTGACGCTGAAATCGGGGCGGCTCGACGTTGCAACCGGATTTGCCGGCAAAAAACCGCATAGTTCGGCGTTCGCACGACAACTGGAGCGTGAAATCGACGCGCTCTCGCGCTCATTGGGAACTTGATGCGCAGCGCCTCCGCGCCGGGCAGCGCGACGCTGTTTCTCACCGCCACGCTGATCTGGGGCTCGACGTGGCTGGCAATAAAGTATCAGCTCGGCGCTGTCGCACCGCAGAACTCCGTCGCTTATCGATTTGCGGCGGCAGGCGTGTTGCTGATCGTGTGGTGCCTGGTGACTCGTCGATCGCTGCGCTTCAGCGGCCGCGATCATGGATTTTTAGCACTGCAAGGCGCAACGTTCTTCGGTTTCAATTACGTTGCTATCTATTTGGCCGAGCAATACGTGACATCCGGCCTCCTCGCGGTCCTGTTCTCGACGATCGTATTCATGAATCCCATCGGCATGCGGCTGGTCTACCGAACGCCATTGACGGCGCGCATGTTGATTGCAGCGGCGCTCGGCGTCGCAGGCGTTGCGGCGTTGTTCCTGCCCGATCTTGCAGCGGTGCAGAGCGACAACGACGCAGGGCGTGGCATCGCCTACGGTCTTGCAGGCACGTTATTGGCGAGCGTCGGCAACACGACTGCAGTACGCAATCAAAGGCATGGCATTCCGATTTTTCCCGGTACGGCGTGGGCCATGCTGTACGGTTCTATCGCGGTGGCGATCGCCTCGTCTTTCCAGGGAATCGGCTGGACATTCGATCCGCGGCCCGCGTACGTGTTCTCGTTCGCCTATCTCGTTCTCGCGGGTAGCATTGCGGCATTCGGCGCATATCTGACGCTGCTGAAGAAGATCGGCGCGGGACCATCGGCCTTCATTGGCGTCGCCACGCCGGTTATTGCGATGACGCTGTCGAGTTTTCTGGAAGGTTATCGCTGGACGACTGTGGCCGCACTCGGTGTCGCCTTGGCCGTGGTGGGAAACGTCATCGCGCTCCGCCCATTTACGCGCAAGAAGGCGCTGTAGCAGCTGTAAACGCTGCGCTATTCGAGCGTCATCCCGATATCGGCGACCAACTTTTTCCAACGCGCCAAGTCGTGGGCGATGATTTGTCCGAGCCGATCCGGCGACCCGGCGTCCACCACTTCCGCACCTTCGCGCTCGAGCCGCTCGCGAACTTCCGGATCGCCAAGAATCGTTTGAATTTCGCGATTGAGCTTCGCGAGGATCTCGGGCGGCGTTCCCGCCGGCGCGACGATGCCCCAGTAATTCGTCACATCGGCATCAGCGACGACGCCTTCTTCCTGCCAGCTCGGCACGCCGGGAAGTTGCGGGGCGCGCTTCGCGCCGGTCACCGCCAGCACCTTGACGCGCCGATCGGAAAGTAGCGGCAGCGTCGCCGGAATCGACGCGGTCATCGCCTGAATCTGCCCACCCAGCAAATCCTTCGTCGCGTCCGCAATGCCGCGATACGGTACGTGGACGACATTGACGCCGGTGCGCGCCTTCATGAGCTCGAGTGCGAGATGGTTGATGCTGCCCGTGCCCGCGGAGCCGTAGTTGAATTTGCCGGGTTCGCGATGCGAGAGGGCGATGAACTCGCGCATCGTGCCGGCCGGAACGCTGGCATTGACGACGAAGGCGAGCGGTCCAGCGGCAATCGGGGCAACGGGCGCGAATTGGCGCTGCGGATCGTACCCGGGATTCTTTTGCGAGGCCGCCACCGTAGTGAACGGGCCCGCGACAAACAGCAGCGTATAGCCGTCCGGGTCCGCCTTGGCCGCTTCGGCCGCGCCGATTGCGCCGCCCGCGCCGGTGCGGTTCTCGATCACGACGCTTTGCCGCAGCCCCTCCGCCATTTTTTGCGCAATGAGTCGCGCGACATTGTCGGTGCCGGCACCGGGAGGAAAGGGCACGATCAGGCGGATCGCCTTCGCGGGGTAAGGGTCCTGCGCGATGCTTTCCAGCGCCGCCCATGAGAGCGCGCCGGCAACGAGCGCGATGAACGCGCGAAAAAATACAGTCATTGGAAATCGGAATGCGGAGACGAAACGTGGAAGGATGCCACGCGCGTGTGTCACGTCAATGACCGCGTCAGTCCTCGCCATCCTTAGGGACGACATCCACATTATCAATGAGGCGGGTCGACCCCAATGTTGCCGCGCCGAGTACGATCAGCAGGTGCGGATGGTCGAGCCCTTCCGGATGGGGAATACGCAACCCCAGTCCATGCCGCACAGCCACATAGTCGACTTTCCAGCCGTGCTTCGCAAGATCGGCGCGGCCGCTCGCCTCGAGATTCGCGTAATCGGTACGGCCTTCAGCGATTTCGTCGGCGATGGCGCGCAATGTCCGGTACAGTCGCGGCGCTTCGGCACGCTCGGCTGCCGATAAATAGTTGTTGCGCGACGCAAGCGCGAGCCCATCGTCGGCGCGCACCGTTTCGGCGGATTCGATTCGAATCGGCATGTTGAACTGCTGCACCATGCCGCGGACGATCTTCAACTGTTGCCGATCCTTTTTACCGAACACCGCGACATCGGGCTGCACGAGATTGAAAAGCTTCAACACGACCGTGCACACGCCGTGGAAAAAGCCCGGTCGAAAGGCGCCTTCGAGCTCATCCGCGATCGGCGGCGGCTGCACGCGATACAGCTGCGGCACCGGATACATTTCGTGCTCGCGCGGCGCGAACAGCACGTCGACGCCGCGTTTCTCGAGCTCGACGCGGTCGGCGTCAAGCGTCCGCGGATACCGATCGAAGTCTTCGTTGGGGCCGAATTGCAGCCGGTTGACGAAGATGCTGGTCACCACGCAATCGCCGTGGCGGCGCGCGATTTCCACGAGCGAGAGGTGTCCGGCATGCAAGTTACCCATTGTCGGCACGAATGCGACGCGCTCCGCCTGTGCGAGGCGATCGCGCAGTGCATCCGCCGCCTGGATGACGACCAACCCGGTCTCCTTCATCGCTTTCGTCACCCTGAGCCGAGGTTGAAGAACTCGCGCTGACCGCGCATGCCGGTCATCCGTTCCAGCAGAAGATCCACGTGGCGTGGATTGTCGACGAAGTTAAGCCGCTCGCTGTTGACGATCAGCAACGGCGCATCCTCGTAGCGATAAAAGAACCGTGTGTACGCATCCGCCAGCCGCGCCAGGTAGTCGGCCGGGATTGCGCGCTCGAAATCAACGCCGCGCCGATGCACGCGCTCGATCAACGTCGGCACCGGCGCCTGCAAATAGATGACAAGATCCGGCGTGGGCGTCTGTGGCTTCAAATGCGCGTAGACCTTTTCGTAGAGCGCATATTCGTCATCGGAAAGATTGAGACGCGCAAAGAGCGGATCCTTGTCGAGCAGGAAATCGGCGAGCGTCGGCCGGCGAAAGAAGTCGAGCTGGGCGAGCCCTCGCAGCTGGTCGGCACGCTGGAACAGGAACGTGAGTTGCGTCGGCAGCGCGAAGCGCGCCATGTCGTCGTAGAAGCGCGCGAGGAACGGATTTTCATCGGGCTGCTCGAACAGCGTTTCGCCGTGCAGCTTGATCGCCAGCTCACGCGCGAGCGTCGTTTTGCCCGCGCCGATCGGACCTTCCACGACGATGTAGCGGCAGCGATCCAGTTCCATCGTCGCTTTAGTGGATTGCGTGAGCGCGGGTCACGGCTACGCGCTGGCCGCGCACATTACGAATGAGACGCCGTGCGAGTCCGTGGCCGGGGATCGTCATCGTCGGAGCAACGTCGACGAGCGGACGGAGCACGAACGCCCGTTCGTGCATCCGCGGATGCGGCAACACAAGCGAAGGCAGATGCACGCGAACGCGGCCGTATAGTAGCAAATCCAGATCGAGCGGCCGCGCAGCGTTGGGTCGCATACCGAGGACGCGGCGACGTCCTTGCCGCCGTTCGATCGCCAGCAATCTTGCGAGCAGCGCGCGCGGCGACAGCGACGTCGACAGCAGGGCTACGGCGTTGATGTAATCCGGTTGCGGCTCGGGCGCGCCGATCGGCGCCGACTCGAAATTGCGAGATATCGCGACGATGCGGGTGCGCGGGATCCTCGCGAGACGTACGAGCGCGCGCGCGAGCTGACGTCTCGGATGCGCCAGATTGCTGCCGAGACCGACGTAGGCGATCACGCGTGTCAATCGGGCGACGGCTCATCAGTGGATGCGCCGTCTTTCGCGGCATCGGCGAGCGCCGCAGTGCGTTTGCGGCCGCGGCTACGCGGGCGGCGCTTTTTCTTCGGCGCTTCCTCCGGCTTCAGCATCGCGGCGCGTCCTTCGGGCGTCTCGGTTTGAAACCGCGTCCACCATTCGACCAGCGCGCCGGCCACTTCACCGCTTTCACCGCGCAGCACGAGAAAATCGTACGCGGCGCGAAAGCGCGGATGCTCGAGCAGCCGAAACGGACGCGCGCCCGCGCGCTGCTCGAAACGCGGCTGCAGCGACCAGATTTCCTTGATCGTCGCTTCGAAGCGACGTGGAATGGCGATCCGCTCGGCCTGGCGCGACAACACGCTGTCCATCATTTCGAACAGCGCCGGCAACGGCTTCTCGCCGCGTGCCTTCGCTTGCGTCCAATTGGCCAGGACCTCATGCCACAGGAGCGTCGCGAACAAAAAAGCTGGCGAGACGCCTTTGCCTTCACGTACCCGCGCGTCGGTGTTGGCGAGCGCAACCTCGATGAACTTCTGCCCGAGCGGTTGTTCCAGGATCATGTCCAAGAGCGGCAACAAGCCATGCGAAAGCCCGTGCGCGCGCAAGCTTTTCAACGTTTCGACTGAGTGCCCCGACAACAAGAGCTTTTGCATTTCGTCGAACAGTCGGGCCGGCGGCACGTTTTGCATCAACGACGCCAGGCGGGTGATCGGCTCGGCGGTCTTGCGCTCGATCGCGAGCCCCAGCTTTGCCGCAAGTCGCACCGCGCGCAACATCCGCACCGGATCTTCGCGATAGCGCGTAACCGGTGGTCC
This sequence comes from Casimicrobiaceae bacterium, assembly GCA_035636955.1. Lineage (GTDB taxonomy): Bacteria > Pseudomonadota > Gammaproteobacteria > Burkholderiales > Casimicrobiaceae > VBCG01. The sequence goes on along the minus strand of DASPYC010000291.1, from coordinate 3,270 downwards.
GATCAGTCTCAACCGGCGCGCACGAATGTCTGCCACACCGCCGGTGAAATCCCAGATCGATTCGTCGGAAGGATCGAAATAAAGCGCATTGATCGTAAAGTCGCGCCGTAACGCATCTTCCGCGTGCGAGCCGTAAACATTATCGGAGAGCAGGCGGCCATGCTCATCGGTGGTGTCGCCGCCGACTTGCGCCGCGCGAAATGTCGAGACTTCGATGACTTCGGCGCCGATATGCACGTGAACGAGACGAAACCGCCGGCCAATGATGAACGCGCGGCGAAACAGCGGCTTTATCTGTTCCGGCGTGGCATTCGTCGCCAGATCGAAATCCTTGGGATCGATTCCCAGCAGTAGGTCGCGTACGGCGCCGCCGACGATGTAGGCGTGAAAGCCTTCGTCTTGCAGCCGGCGGATCACCGTGCGCGCTGCATGTGACAAGCGGTCCCGCCGCACGGAATGCTGGTCGGGACCGTAAACCCGCGATTTGCGCGCTGCCCGACCGGGCATCAGGCGGGCAAGCAGGCGGCGAATCATTGGGGGGGCGGAGCGGTTCGAATTACCGCCTGGAGGCGCGCTTTGGCAAACGGCCGCGGATGATAGCACGCTGCCTCGGCGGCTATAATCGCAGGTTTCGTGGCGAGCCCATCCGGGCTTCGCATCCAGCAGGAGCACTCATGCCACCGTATCAGCACGTGAATATCCCGGCCGGCGGCCAGAAGATAACGGTCAACAAGGACTTTAGCCTCACCGTTCCCGACAATGCGATCGTTCCGTTCATCGAAGGCGACGGGACGGGCGTCGACATCACGCCCGTGATGATCAAAGTCGTCGACGCCGCCGTTGCCAAAGCTTACGGCGGCAAACGCAAGATTCATTGGATGGAAATCTACGCCGGCGAAAAATCGACGAAGGTCTATGGTCCGGATGTGTGGCTTCCCGAAGAAACGCTGGCGATCCTCAAAGAGTACGTCGTATCGATCAAAGGGCCGCTGACGACGCCCGTCGGCGGCGGAATTCGCTCGCTCAACGTCGCGCTGCGGCAAGAGCTCGACCTTTATGTGTGTTTGCGCCCGGTGCGCTATTTTCGTGGTGTGCCGTCCCCGGTCAAACACCCGGAAGCGGTGGACATGGTGATTTTCCGCGAGAACTCCGAGGATATCTATGCCGGCATCGAATGGCAGGCCGAATCCGACGGCGCCAAAAAGGTCATCGATTTCCTGGTCAAGGAGATGGGCGTCAAGAAGATCCGCTTCCCCGTAACGTCGGGTATCGGTATCAAGCCGGTGTCGCGTGAAGGCACCGAGCGGCTTGTGCGCAAGGCGATCCTCTACGCGATCGACAACGACCGTAAATCGGTGTCACTGGTGCACAAGGGCAACATCATGAAGTTCACCGAGGGCGCGTTTCGGGACTGGGGCTACGCGCTTGCACAAAAGGAATTCGGCGCCAAGCCCATCGACGGAGGCCCGTGGTGCTCGTTCAAGAACCCGAAGAGCGGTCGCGACATTGTCGTGAAGGACATGATTGCCGACGCGTTCCTCCAGCAGATTCTCCTGCGGCCTGCGGAATACGACGTCATCGCGACATTGAACTTGAACGGCGACTACATCTCGGACGCGTTGGCGGCGGAAGTCGGCGGCATCGGCATCGCGCCTGGCGCCAACATGTCGGATTCGGTGGCGAACTTTGAGGCGACGCACGGGACTGCGCCCAAGTACGCCGGTAAGGACTACGTCAATCCGGGTTCGGAAATTTTGTCCGCCGAGATGATGCTGGTGCACATGGGATGGAAGGAAGCGGCGAATCTCATCACCGCCAGCCTGGAAAAGGCGATCGGCGACAAAGTCGTGACGTACGATTTCGCCCGCATGATGGAAGGCGCTAAGCAGGTCTCGTGCTCCGGCTTCGGCAATGCCATGATCGAACGGATGTAGTGGACAATCGCCCCAAAGTTTCGCGATGGGCGCTTCCCATCGCACGATACTTTGGGTCGGGTGAGGCTTCCGCGGAAAGCTCGGGGCGGCCCTTCGCTTTCCGCGCGGGCAAAGCTGAAAAGCGCGCCGCGGCTCCGCTCGCGTCACTCGCTCCGCTCGTTTGCTCACATGGCCGGAGCGCGCGCGGCGCGCAGCAGCCTGTCCAGGAAGGCAGCTCGCATGCGCGCGCTACTGAGCGGGGAGCGAAGCGACCTACGATCCGCGCGTTTCAGCTTCGGTCGCGCAATCGGCGCCGGGCCGTCCCAAGCCGATTGCGGAAGCTTGAACGTGGCAAAGTATCGTGCGAGCCGCTTCCACGGCTCGCACGATACTTTGCCACGGGAAGATTACGCCGCCTGGATATTCGCGGCCTGCTTGCCCTTCGGACCTTGTGTGACGTCGAAGCTGACTTTCTGACCCTCTTTAAGGCTCTTGAAACCTTGCATATTGATCGCCGAGAAGTGCGCGAAGAGGTCTTCGCCGCCGTCATCCGGGGTGATGAAACCGTAGCCCTTTGCATCGTTGAACCACTTAACCGTACCGTTTGCCATACAACATGTTCCTCACAGGAATGAACAAATGCGCTTGGCGAACCGGTCGGCTGCACGTTGCCTCCTACGTGCCGTCAGACAACCGGACACGCGGACGACTCCAAACGCCGGGCGAGAGGGCGCCAAACAATGGAACTTTTACGCGTGCGGTCGCCCGCGCGTCAAGCGGAGGGCCGTCCATCGGCTTTCCCCTTGAAAAATCTGTTGCAATCATCAAACATTGACCCCAAGTTCCAGAGGGTCCGGCGAAGCGATGTCTGCTCAGGAGCACAATGGCAGCGTTCTCGAAGTCGAGAAGACGCGTGTCAAACCTCCGCCACTGTTCAAGGTGATCTTGCTGAATGACGATTACACGCCGATGGACTTTGTCGTCGTCGTGCTCCAAACTGTGTTCAGCATGAGCCGCGAGAAAGCGACGCTGGTAATGTTGCAGGTACACCGCGAGGGCATGGGCGTGTGCGGAACTTACACGCGCGAGGTTGCGGCGGCTAAAAGAGATCAAGTCATCGACATCGCGCGGAAGCACCAACATCCGTTACAGTGCACGATGGAGGAGACTTAAGCGTTAAGGCGTTGTAGCCGGAAATGGTTTCCGGCAGGCGTTTGGCAAGCCGAGGAAGCATCATGATTGCGCAGGAACTGGAAGTCTCGCTGCACATGGCCTTCGTGGAAGCGAGGCAGAAACAGCACGAGTTCATCACCGTCGAGCATCTGTTGCTCGCGATGCTGGACAACCCGTCGGCAGC
>DASPYC010000290.1:0-23074 GCA_035636955.1 Casimicrobiaceae bacterium | reverse complement strand
TCACCGTAGGGAAGCCGAATACCTGTGGCATTGCGCCGGCGGTCTTGAGTGCGTCCATTGCGCGATCGACGAGCGGCTGGATGCCGGCGTTGCACGGATTCATCGTGCTGTGGCCGTTCGCCACCCCGACAATCGGCTTCTCGAAATCGCGGTCACCAAACCCGACCGCACGCAACATCGCGCGGTTCGGCGAGCGGGCGATACCCTGCGTGATCAGCTTGGAGCGGCGGTTGTAGGCCATGTTCGTTTCAATGCAAGTTGGCGCATCGACGGGTCATTTTTGCGACTATCATTTTGCGATCTATTTCACGATCTGCGCACGGCGGCACGCGACGATAGCACCGGGTCGGGCCGCAGACAACACAGCACGGCGCCGCCCGCGATCAGCACGAATCCCGCGGCATGAAACGGCTGCAATCGCTCGCCGAGGATCGCGACCGCCAGGAGCGCTGTAAATACCGGAACAAGGTGCGTAAAGATTCCGGCTTGCACAGGTCCGACGCGAACGACGCCGTACGTGAAGAGGAGCATCGCGAGCAATGTCGGAAACGTGCCGAGATAGAGAACGCCGAGTACGTGTGTGAAGCCGATCGACGGCACACCGCGAGCCGCGATTTCGCCGACGAGCAATGGCAGCGCGAACAACTCGCCCAGCAGCGCGCCGACGAAAATAAACGCCGGCAGCGACAACTTGCCGGGCCGCTCCGTCAGCTTGATTGTATAGAGCGCCCACACGACCATTGCGGCGAACAGCAAAAGATCCGACGGACTGAATCGCAACGTGACGAGCGCGGGAAGATCGCCGCGCGCGAGAATGAATGCGACGCCGAACATCGAGAGCGCAAGGCCGGTCGTTTCCAACGGGCGGGGCCGGCGGCCACGCCATGCGGCGAGCAGCGCAACAATCATCACCGGTATCGCGGAATTGAGCAGCCCAAGCAGCGTTGCCGACGATCCCACCAATCCGAAATAGACGAGACAGGTTTGCGGCGCGAATCCTAATAGCGTCAGCACGACGTACCCACGCGGATGCGCACGCAGCGTCGCTGCGATCGCGGCGCGTTCGGGCCACGCAAACGGCAGAAGCAACAACAGCACGACCGTCCAGCGCAGATAGGCGAGCGCGACAGGCGGAATCGAATCGAGGAGACCGCGCGCCGCGACGGCGCTGCTTCCCCAGAGGGCGGCAGTGAGCACGAGGGCGGCGTAGGCTGGGCCGCGCGAAGGGGAAGTCATGATGGCAAACGTACTGTAGCGTGCCGGCTGTGATACCGTCCAATACAATAAAATTGCGAGACTAATACCCGAAAGGTATCGTCGGCCTATGGAGCTACGGCAGCTTCGCTACTTTGTCGCCGTTGCCGAAACGCTGAACTTCGGCAGGGCGGCTGCGAGGCTCCATATGTCGCAGCCGCCGTTATCGCGCCAGATCAAGGCGTTCGAAATGGAGCTCGGCACGCCGCTGTTTGCGCGTACGACGCGCGGTGTCCGCTTATCCGCAGCGGGCACGGCGCTCCTTACCGATGCCCGCCGCCTGCTGCGCGAAGCCGAGGCGATCAGCGCGGGCGCGCAGGCGCTCGGCCGCGGCGAAATCGGCTCGGTGCGACTTGGCTTCATCAGCACGGCTTCATACAACGTGCTGCCGCGCGTGCTGCCCGAATTCCATCGCCGCAGGCCGGGCGTTCGCCTACATCTGCAGGAGGCCACATCGGACGCGCAGGCCGCTATGCTTCGCGATGATGAGCTCGACGTGGGCCTGGTCGTGCCGCCGCTCTTCGAAGTGACCTGCGCGTACAAACCGCTGCTGCGCGAGCCGTTGATCGCGGCGCTGCCCGCGCGCCGACGCTGGCCGCGGCGTGTGTCGCTTGCAATGCTTGCGAACGAGCCGTTCATCCTATTCCCCCGCAAGGCCGGGGTGGGATTGTACGATCTCATCGTGGGTTTTTGCCGCGATGCCGGTTTTACGCCACGGATCGAGCAGGAGGCGATCCAAATGCCCACGATTGTCAGTCTCGTCGCAGCGGGCATGGGCGTGTCGCTGGTGCCGGCGTCGCTGCGGCACATGCGCCGCACGGGTGTGGTATATCGGCCGTTGGGCGAGACGAGTCCGCTGATGGAGGTGGGTCTCGCGTACCGCAACGGGGAGATCGAGCCCGCGGTTGCCGCGTTCGTCAATCACGCCGTCGCGGCGTATAACTAAATCGAATGCTCGTTCATCCTCAATTCGATCCGGTCGCGGTGCACATTGGGCCGCTCGACATCGCGGGCACCGTCATCGGGCCTTTCGCGATCCGATGGTACGGCCTCATGTACCTCGTCGGCTTCGTTCTGTTCGTGATACTCGGCCGCAAACGCGCGCGCCAAAACATGCTGACCGGATGGCATCCGCGCGATATCGACGACATGCTGTTCTACGGTGTCCTGGGCGTGATCTTGGGTGGGCGTCTCGGCTATGTGCTGTTCTACAAGCCGCTCTATTACCTCCTTCATCCGCTCGAGATTTTTCAGGTATGGCAGGGCGGAATGAGCTTTCACGGCGGTTTCCTCGGCGTGCTGATCGGCCTGTGGTTCTATGCACGCAAGCGCGGTCGACGCTGGCTCGATGTCACCGACTTTGTCGCGCCGCTGTGTCCGCTCGGGCTCGCCGCAGGCCGGCTCGGCAATTTCATCAACGGAGAGCTGGTCGGACGCGTCACCGACGGTCCATGGGCAATGGTATTTCCGCAAGTCGACAACCTGCCGCGGCATCCGTCGCAGCTCTACGAGTTCACGCTCGAAGGCATCGTGCTGTTCGTGATTCTTTGGCTGTATGCGAGCCGGCATCGCCCGATGGGCGCCGTGTCAGGGCTGTTTCTTTTGGGCTACGGCACGATGCGGTTCGTCGCTGAATTTGCTCGCGAGCCCGACAATTTCTTGGGCTATCTCGCCGCCGATCTGACGATGGGACAGTGGCTCTCGCTGCCGATGATCGTCGCAGGCTTTCTGATGATGATCTGGGCCTACCGGCGCGCCGGCAAAGCGGAGCCCACACTTCTCGACCGTCTCAAGTAGTCAGACCGCGGCGCCTCGGCCTCGTGTGCCGACTCGCTTTGGCCGTCAATCCCCGCTGCGCGGTCCCCTCGCCGGCTGCTCGCGTCACGGCCGCAAGCGTGGGGGTCGTCTTCTATTCGGTGCGCCGGAACTCACCGTCGATCGCTTCGTTGCGATTGAAGGTCGTCCGGCCCGCGGTGGCGGCCTGCGGCCGCAAGCGCCCATGATTGATCGGCAGGAGAAGCAGCAACAGCGCCATCCAGTCGGAAAGAATTCCCGGAATGATGAAGAGAATGCCCGCCAATACCTTGCGTCCGCTGTCGAGCAGGCCGCGCAGAAGCGACTGCTCGCCATGAAGTGCGGCGACCGTGTTCCTGCGAAATGCGAGTCGCTCGTTTCGCAGCAGCCAAAGACCGGCAACCAACGCAGCCGTGAGCCAGATCCATAGCGGTATCCCGGTCCACCGCGCGAACCGGGCAGTCACGTAAAGATCGAAGAGAGGGAATACCAGTACAATTCCAAGCAGGACGAAACGCATGGAGAGCTCCTTGACGGACGCGGCGATCGTCGTGCTGACGAACCTGCCCGATCGGGACACCGCTCGCGCACTTGCGCGCAGGCTTGTCGAAGGCCGGCTCGCCGCATGCGTCAACATCGGCGCGAGCGTCGAATCAATTTATCACTGGCACGGCCAAATCGAAACCGGAAATGAGGTCCCGATCGCCATCAAGACGCGCCGTGTGTTGTATTCGGAGGTGGAGGCGACGATCCGGCAAATCCACCCCTACGAGATTCCGGAAGTTGTCGCGGTGGCGATCGCCGATGGATTTGCCCCTTACCTTGATTGGATCAGCGCTGAAACGAATCGTTAATGCGGTTGCGGTCGCCCTCGTGCTGGCGACCCTTACAGTGTCGGCTTGCGCGACCGGCTTGGATTTGCCCGGCGCGGAGGCCAAGCTTTTGCCGCCGGAGCAGGCGTTTCGGTTCTCTGCGCGCGTGCTGGATTCGAAAACCGTTGAAGGCCGATACGACGTCGTCGACGGCTACTACCTGTACCGCGACAAATTGCGCTTCATGCTGCAGCCGGCGCCGCCGGCATTGGGGAGTGCCGAGCTTCCGGCGGGGCAACGTAAGCACGACGAGTTTTTCGGCGATGTGGAAATCTATCGAGGCGCAGTAACCGTCAAGCTCCCGATCGTGGGTGGAACCGCCGGCCAATCCCTCGTGCTCGTCGCCGACTCACAGGGTTGTGCCGATGTCGGGGTGTGTTACCCGCCCACGCGCCAGCAGATTAGGTTGACGGTGCCGGCGGCCGGGGGAGATTCCGGGCCCTTCGTGGGTGCGTCCCCGCCTCGCAAAGGGCTTTTCGATTAACGCAATCTCACCAGTTTGGTTGAGGTAAGTGCTCGCTATAGTCAATGGCTCGACGCCGCGCGGCCGCCGGATTTGGGTCGCTGCGCTCGGTTTGCTGGCGCTCGTAGCGGGCGCCTATGTTGCGAGGGGTGTGTGGTCCCCGATGCCGGTCGCCGATGCTGCGGCGCTGTTCAACGTCGCTTTGCCCGACGCCGACGGACGGGAGCAGCGACTCGAGCAGTGGCGCGGAAAGGTCCTTGTCGTGAATTTCTGGGCGACCTGGTGTGGGCCGTGCCGGGACGAGATGCGCGAATTCGTCCGTTTTCAGAAGGCTGATGGCCCTAAAGGTCTGCAATTTGTCGGCATCGCCGTCGATCAAACAGACAAAGTACAGCAATTTGCAAAAGAGATCGATCTGAACTATCCCGCGCTCATCGGCGGCCTGGGGGCAATGCAGTTGTCGCAGGCGATGGGCAATGAGTTGATGGCCTTGCCGTTCACGCTCGTCGTGTCGAGGGAGGGAAAGATCGTTCACCGGCAACTTGGCCCGCTTAAGCAGGTCCAGCTCGAACAGATCATCGGTAAGCTACTTTGACGAGGAATGGCGCCGTTTCGTCGGCGCTCCAATTCCGGTTCTAGCGGTAATTACTAGACAATTACCAGCTAACTCCTGCAAACTTCGCCTAGTTCTAGGAAATGGCACGTTCGCAGCGCAATGGCGGTAAAATAAGACTGTGCCACCTCGCAGCCTTACGCGAACGAGAAGACTACAACCGGTAGACAGCAGAATTTCCTGCATTCGGGGGAGTGGCGATGGATCTCCGCAAGCTCAAGACGCTAATTGAGCTCGTCGAAACCTCGGGCATCGCGGAACTTGAAATTCAGGAAGGCGAGGAGCGCGTCCGTATTACGCGCGCCCTGATGCATTCCCAGCATCCCGCCGCGATTCCCTCTTCGCAAGCGCCGCTGGCGAACGCCGCCCCTGCTGCGACTCTGACCGCGCCGTCTGCCGTGGAACCCGCCGCGCCAGCGGAAGCCGAAGGACATGTCGTCAAGAGCCCGATGGTCGGAACTTTCTATCGGTCGGCATCGCCCGGCGCGAAGCCGTTCGTCGAAGTTGGCGACGCGGTGCAACAAGGCGATGTGCTTTGCATCGTCGAAGCGATGAAACTGATGAACGAGATCGAAGCGGACGCGAGCGGCACGATCAAGGCGGTCATCGCCGAGAACGGGCAACCCGTTGAATTCGGGCAGCCGCTGTTCATTATCGCGTGAGCGCTGTTGGTCGCTAAGTCAGATAAGCTGTTCGACAAGGTCTTGATCGCAAACCGCGGCGAGATCGCGTTGCGCATTCAGCGCGCCTGTCGCGAGATGGGCATCAAGACGGTTGTTGTTCACTCGGAAGCGGACCGCGACGCGAAATACGTGGCGCTTGCCGACGAGTCGGTTTGTATCGGGCCCCCGCCATCGGCGCTCAGCTATTTGAACATTCCGGCGATCATCGCGGCGGCCGAGGTGACCGATGCGCAGGCGATTCACCCGGGATACGGCTTCTTGTCGGAGAACGCCGACTTTGCGGAAAAAGTCGAGCGCTCGGGATTCGTGTTCATCGGGCCAAAACCGGAAACAATCCGGTTGATGGGCGACAAGATGAGCGCAAAGATCGCAATGACGAAAGCCGGCGTGCCATGCGTTCTCGGCTCCGAGGGCGCCCTGCCCGATGATCCGAAGGAAATCGTGCGGATCGCGCGCGCCATCGGCTATCCCGTGATCATCAAGGCCTCTGGCGGCGGTGGCGGACGCGGCATGCGCGTCGTGCACACGGAGGCGGCATTGTTGCCGGCCGTGATGCTGACAAGAACCGAAGCACAATCCGCCTTCAGCAATTCAACCGTCTATCTCGAAAAATTTCTCGCCAATCCGCGGCACATCGAGATCCAGGTCCTTGCCGATGAGCACAAGAATGCCGTCTATCTGTTCGATCGCGACTGCTCGATGCAGCGGCGGCATCAGAAGATTATTGAGGAGGCTCCGGCGCCGTTGATCAACCCTCGCTCTATTGCGCGGATCGGCGAGCGCGCCGCCGAAGCGTGTCGCAAGATCGCCTATCGCGGCGCGGGCACGTTCGAGTTTCTGTTTGAGGATGAAGAATTCCATTTCATCGAAATGAACACGCGCATTCAGGTCGAGCATCCGGTGACCGAGCTCGTGACCGGCATCGACATCGTCCAGGAGCAAATCCGCATTGCTACCGGACAGAAGCTTCGCTTTCGCCAGCGCGACATCGTCAAGCGAGGACACGCGATCGAATGTCGGATCAACGCGGAGGACCCGTGGACGTTCGTGCCTTCGCCCGGCCGGATAACGTCGTGGCATGTTCCCGGCGGGCCCGGAATCCGCGTCGATTCGCATGTGTATCAGAACTATCTCGTGCCGCCGAATTACGATTCGCTGATCGGCAAGGTGATGGCCTATGGCGATACGCGCGAACAGGCGATCGCCCGGATGCGTGTCGCGCTGTCAGAAATGGTCGTCGCGGGAATCAAGACGAACATTCCGTTGCACCAGGAGCTCATGCTCGACGACAAGTTCATCGCCGGCGGCACGTCGATCCATTACCTCGAGGAGCGGCTCGCGAAACGTTTGCCAACGGGATGATGAGCCCGCCACGCTTGCGGCTTTTGCTGCCGCCGAGGGGCGCGATGATGGTTGGCGCACGTTTTCGAGGTCGCGTGCAATGAGTTACATGGCGTTACGTGTAGATGTCGAGGCGGAAGACGCCGACGCATGGTCGGATGCGCTGCTCGCGTCGGGTGCATTCGCAGTCGATGCGTGCGATCCGCGCGCAGGGACCTCCGCCGAAACGCCGATCTATGCCGAGCCCGGCTGTCGCCGCGACGCGCTGTGGCCGATTACCCAACTGACCGCACTTTTCGAAGCCGGCAACGACGTGAACAGAGCGCTGCAGCGCGCCGCCGCGAGCGTTTTGCGTTCGCCGCCGCCGCACGAAGCGTTCGCCGTGCCGGAACGAGATTGGGTGCAGGCGACGCAGATGCAGTTCGAGCCGATCCGAATAGCGGAAGGCTTCTGGATCGTGCCCTCCTGGTGCACGCCGCCGGATCCTTCGTCGCTCAACTTATCGCTCGATCCAGGGTTGGCGTTCGGCACCGGATCGCATCCAACCACGAAACTTTGCCTCATGTGGCTGCGTGAGCACATCAGGAACGGGGCGTCGGTGCTGGATTACGGCTGCGGCTCGGGGATATTGTCGATTGCCGCAAGGAGACTTGGCGCACGGCGCGTGGTCGGTACCGACACCGATCCGCAGGCCATTTTGGCCAGTGTCGAAAACACGCGCCTCAATGCGGTCGAGGGCTCGTTTATTTTGCCGGACGCCCTCGGCGACGAGACGTTCGATATCGTTGTCGCCAATATTCTGACCAGCGTGTTGCTGACGCTCGCGTCGAAACTCGCTTCGCGACTGCATGCCGGTGGCCGCATCGCGCTCTCTGGGATACTCGCGCCGCAGGCGGATGCCGTTATCGACGCTTACCGATATTGGTTCGACATTTCGACGTGGCAAACCGTCGATGGATGGTCGCTGCTCGAGGGCGTGCGGCGTAGCTCGCATCGCGGCTGAGTTTCCGCAATGTCCACCGTCGACGAAAAATACACGCGCTGCCCTGGTTGCTTGACGGTTTTTCGCGTCACCCCTGCGCAACTCGCGCTGCGCGACGGACAGGTCCGCTGCGGTCACTGCCGGACGGTGTTCAACGGCTATGCGCAGATGATCTCGCTTGCGCCGATGCCGCGCGAAAGCGCGGAGGCGGAACGCGACGATCTCGCCCTTGGTCCACCGACCGTGACACTGCGAAGCGCCCGCGCATTGGATCCAGTGCCCGACTCTTCGCGCGCAATCCCAGAACCGTCATTTCGTACCGATGCGCCTGAGGTTGCAAGGACGCCAAAGGGGACGATCAGAACGATCACCGACACGGACGCGGCGCAACGATCCAGTGGGGACAAACGCTGGCGATGGAAACCGCCTTTGCAGCGGCGCGTATGGGCAGCCGCCGTTCCGGTTTTGGTCGCGATATTGATCGGGCAGGCGCTCTTCCATTTTCGCGATGCGCTTGCGGCACACTGGCCGGCTTCCAAGCCGGTGCTCACGCTCTTCTGCCAGGCAACCGGATGCGCGATTCGACCCCCGCGCGATGTCGGCGGGCTCGCGATCGATGCGTCCGATTTGCAGGCTGATCCCGCCCACAAAGGCCTGTTGATTCTGTCGGCCACCTTGCGCAATCGCGCAGGCATCGCACTCGCTTACCCCTATCTCGAGCTCACTTTGACGGATTCGAACGACCAGATCGTCGTGCGCCGCGCGCTTGCCCCACTGGAATACGCGAGCGGCACGGCGGAAATTGCGAACGGCATCCCGGCCAACGGCGAGGTCTTGGTCAAGCTTTTCGTCGACGCGAGCGCTACGACGCAGGCGGGCTATCGGCTGTATTTGTTTTATCCGTAGCGCGTCGGGGCCCTTGCATTGCACTGGACATTCCTCTGCTATGCTTCCGTAAGCGCACCGAATCGACGCGAAACGGCTAGAACGCGTACCAAAGCGGTGCGGTTCATATACCGTCCGCCTCTTTTTTATGGAAAAATTGCACGAAAGCGGGGGTTTGCAGCGGTCCGCCGTATGGCATATTTCTCGCTATTGAACTTGCTCCACGCTTTTGCGACGCAGTGAGTTCGCGCGTTCAGCCCTCGTCTTTATCCCAGGAGATCCTGCATGACCACGCCCGCCGACGTGCTGAAGTTGATCAAGGAGAAAGAGGTCAAGTTCGTCGACCTCCGGTTTACCGATACCCGCGGCAAGGAACAGCACGTCTCGGTGCCCGTCAAGGCGTTTGGCGCCGACAAATTTGAGTTGGGCCACGCGTTCGACGGATCGTCGATCGCGGGATGGAAGGGCATTCAGGCGTCGGACATGCTGCTGATGCCCGATCCGAACACCGCCAACATCGATCCGTTTCTCGACGAGACGACTCTCCTGTTGACCTGCGACGTGATCGAGCCCTCGACGGGCAAGGGATACGAGCGCGACCCGCGCACTATCGCGAAGAAGGCCGAGGCCTATCTCAAGAGCACGGGCTTGGGCGATGTCGCCTACTTCGGCCCCGAGCCCGAGTTCTTCATCTTCGACGCCGTCGAGTGGTCGGTCGACATGTCGGGGAGCTACTGCAAGATTTACTCGGCAGAAGCGCCCTGGTCGTCTGCGGAAAAATTCGAAGGCGGCAACATGGGTCATCGTCCGCCGGTCAAAGGGGGCTACTTCCCGGTTCCGCCGGTCGATTCCCTGCAAGATATCCGCTCGGCAATGTGCCTCGCGATGGAGCAGATGGGTGTTGAGGTGGAAGTGCACCACACGAAGTCGCGGCCGCCGGCCAGAACGAGATCGGGACCAAATTTGCGCCACTCGTGCAGCGCGCCGACTGGCTGCAGATCCTCAAGTACTGCGTCCACAACACCGCGCACGCCTACGGCAAGACCGCGACGTTCATGCCGAAGCCGATCGTCGGGGACAATGGTTCCGGCATGCATGTGCATCAGTCGATCTGGAAAGACGGCAAGAACCTGTTCGCGGGCGACGGGTATGCGGGCTTGTCCGAGCTTGCACTCTATTACATCGGCGGTGTGATCAAGCACGCGAAGTCGTTGAACGCGATCACCAATCCGGGAACGAATTCATACAAGCGGCTCGTGCCGGGTTTCGAAGCGCCGATCAACCTCGCGTATTCGGCGCGTAACCGCTCAGCCGCGATCCGTGTGCCCTATGTGTCGAGCCCGAAGGCGCGCCGGATCGAAGTGCGCTTCCCGGATCCGACCTGCAATCCGTATCTCGCGTTTTCCGCAATGCTGATGGCGGGCTTGGACGGCGTGCACAACAAGATCCACCCGGGCGATCCGATCGACAAGAACTTGTACGACCTCGAGCCGGAGGAGGCGGCGAAGGTGCCGCATCCGTGTGCGTCGCTCGACGAGGCGCTCGAGAATCTCGACCAGGACCGCGAGTTCCTGACTCGCGGCGGCGTGTTCACCGACGATATGATCGACGCGTATATCGCACTCAAGATGGAAGAGGTCACGCGGTTCCGGATGACGACGCATCCGGTGGAATACGAGATGTATTACAGCTTGTAGCGAGAGGCGCGCTGGCTTCATCGCGTAGTCCGTAGCGGAGAGAGAAGGGGCGGGCCGACAACCCGCCCCTTTTGCCGCAGAGGGACGGCGGTTACACTGGGGCGCATGATTGGACGTATCGAAGCCGTTGCCGGGATTTCGTGCTGTCGCGCACTCGCGTGGTGCTGGGCATTCGCCTGCGCACTCGTCGCGTGCGATGGTGCCGCCGCGACGCTCGCCGAGAAGGCGCGCGAATCCGGATGCAACAGCAAACCTGTCGCCATCAGCAGCGGCTTATACAAATGTGTCACGCCTTCGGGCAGCGACGCATTTTTCAACCTGCAGGGGAACGGAGGCGGAAGCGGTGCGAGCACGCCCGAGCGCACCGTTCGCCGTGCGGACAGCCCGGTTTCTCCGCCGGGGTTTCCCCGTGTCGACGCCGAAACACAGAAGGGACGCGACGACCTCCGCCGTAAAGTGCTCAGCGATGAGCTGTCCGCTGAAGAGAAATTTCTTGCTGACGCGCGCGTGGCGTACGGAAGCGGCGCGCCGGTGCCGCTGCCCGAAGAGCAGACCGACGCCGAAAAATATCGGCAACGCATCTCAAGGCTTCGTCAGGCCGTGCAATTGCATGAGCGCAACATCGAGGCGCTCAAAAAGGAGCTCGGCAATATGCGCTAAACCGCGCGCGCGACGTCCGGCGCAGATATTGCTAAGCAATCGGCGTCGAGCGATCGCACCGGAGTTGCTGCCCCGGATGTGGGTGTCGCATTGAAGTTGCGCTTTTTCCCGATGCCGGTCATTGCCGATGCGCCCGCCGCATACCCGGGTCTCGAGTTGCTCGCGACGGCAGTCTTCCTGCTGCGATTCGATCGATGCATTGCCTACGCTAATCCCGCGGCGGAGAACTTGTTCGAAATGTCCCGCACCAAGCTGATCGGACAGCGCGTCGGTGAAGTTTTCGGCGATGCCCCCGCGCTTGCTGCCGCGATCGACAAGGCCGTCGTGTCCGGTGCGTCCTACACTGAACAGGAGCTCGAGCTCAACGTTGCAGGAAAGGCGAAGCTGCATCTGACCTGCACTGTGTCGCCGGTCGAGGGCGGCGATTACCCGCTCGCGCTCGAGTTCCGCCACATTGATCAGCAATTGAAGATCGCGCGCGAGGAACGGTTGCTCGAGCAGCAACAGGCCAATCGCGAACTGATCCGCAGCCTCGCCCATGAGATCAAGAATCCGCTCGGCGGCATTCGTGGCGCCGCGCAATTGCTCGAGCGCGAGCTCGATCGTGCGCAGTTGATCGAATACACGCAGGTGATCATAGGCGAGGCCGATCGCCTCCAATCTCTCGTCAATCGTTTGCTGACGCCGCACCGGCTGCCGTCGTATCGCCGCACGAATGTCCACGAAATGCTCGTTCGCATCAAAGGCGTCGTGCAAGCCGAGTTCCCATCGATTCCGATCGGTTGCGACTTCGACGCGAGCCTGCCGGAGTTCGATGCCGATGCGGAGCAGCTGACGCAGGCATTGCTCAACATCGTCAAGAACGCGGCACAGGCGTTGTCGGGAACGACGCGCGGTCCCGAGATCACGCTGCGAACGCGCGTTGCACGTGGCGTCACGTTGGCGAAGCGCCGGCATCGACTTGCGCTCAAAGTCGCCGTCGAGGACAACGGGCCGGGCGTCGCGCCGGAAATCCGCGACCGGATCTTCTATCCGTTGGTATCGGGCCGCGAAGGCGGCAGTGGATTGGGCCTTACGATCGCGCAGACGCTCGTTGCCCAGCACGGCGGCAACATCGAATGCGAAAGCGTTCCGGGCCAGACGACGTTTACCGTTCTGCTGCCGCTCGAGACGTCACGCGCCGCATCTACCTAAAGAAATGGACGAAAAGATGTACGCCTACGATTATGAGCCGTCGAAAAGCGACGGCGCGAAAGCCGTGTGGATCGTCGACGACGATCGCTCGATACGCTGGGTGCTCGAAAAGGCGTTGGCGCGCGAGGGCATCGCGTACAAGATGTTCTCATCGGCGTACGAGGTGCTGCAGGCACTGGCGATCAGCCAGCCGCAGGTGCTCGTCTCCGACATCCGCATGCCGGGCGAGTCGGGTCTCGTGCTCCTCAGCAAGATCAAGGAGCGTTATCCGCAAATGCCGGTGATCATCATGACGGCGTATTCCGATCTCGACAGCGCCGTCGCAGCATTCCAGGGCGGTGCGTTCGAATACCTGCCGAAGCCCTTCGATGTCGATCACGCGCTAGCGCTGATCCGGCGCGCGACAGCGGAGACGCATGCGACGGCACCTAATGGTGTCGTCGGAACCGAAGCGCCTGAGATTCTCGGTCAGGCGCCGGCGATGCAGGAAGTGTTTCGGGCGATCGGCCGGCTATCGCAGTCGAACGCGACCGTGCTCATCACGGGCGAATCCGGCAGCGGGAAGGAACTTGTGGCGCGCGCGTTGCACCGGCACAGTCCACGCGCAGCAGGGCCGTTCGTCGCGATCAACACCGCGGCGATTCCGAAGGACTTGCTCGAATCCGAGCTCTTCGGCCATGAACGCGGCGCGTTCACGGGCGCGCAGAGCTTGCGTCGCGGCCGCTTCGAGCAGTCGGAGGGCGGCACGCTGTTCTTGGATGAGATCGGCGATATGCCGTCCGATCTCCAGGTGCGGCTGTTGCGGGTGCTGTCGGACGGCGAGTACTACCGCGTCGGCGGTCACGCGCCGCAGAAGGCGAATGTACGCATCATCGCGGCGACGCACCAGAATCTGGAAGAGCGCGTGCGGCAGGGGCTGTTTCGGGAAGATTTGCTCCACCGTTTGAACGTTGTGCGCTTGCGCTTGCCGCCGCTACGCGAGCGCTTGGAGGACATCGCGCCGCTGGCGCGCCACTTCTTGCAGAAGAGTGCGCGCGAGCTGGCAGTCGAAACGAAGACGTTATCCGATGACGCATTGAAGGTCCTCGCGGCATTTTCTTTTCCGGGCAATGTTCGCCAGCTCGAGAACGTGTGCCATTGGGTGACGGTGATGGGACCTGGTCAGCGCATCGAAGTTGCCGACTTGCCGCCGGAAGTGCGCGAGCTTGCGCGCAGCGGCGCCGGCGGTGCCGTGGAGATCGGCTGGCAACAGGCACTCGATCGGGAGCTCGCGCAAGCGCTGCTCCGAGGCGAGCGCAACGTCGGAGACCGCCTCGAGCAGGAATTCGAGAAGACGCTGATTCGCCGCGCGCTCGCCCATACCGGTGGCCACCGGATGGAAGCCGCCGCGTGGCTGGGCTGGGGGCGGAATACGCTCACACGCAAGATACAGGAGCTCGGCCTCGAAGCCGAGTTGCGCAAGGGCGGAACGAGCAGCTGACGAGGGGCCCCACGTAGTGGGGATCGGCAGCGAGTGCGAGTCGCCGCAACGAGGCCGACGCGAAAGCGGAGGCGCTGCACGCAAGGCGCAATGAGGCCGAGCGGCCCCGCAATGTAGTCGGTCGAGCTCAGCCAACCGTCAACGCGTTTCCACCATCGGCAGCGCGGCGGGCGCGTGAAGCGAGCGCTCCACCATCTCCTCGATCACGACATCCGGTTTCTCCCGCAGGATCAACGCGGGGTCGAGTCGCCGCGCGCTGACATACACGATGCGCCTGAAATTCTCGGACAATAAAGGAATGAGCGGAATCGCCATCGAATCGCGGTACATCACGGCCCGCGGCAACGACGGGCGATCACAAGCGTAGATCTCGAAGCCTTCGTCCGTACCGGCATCGATGCGCTTGCCACAGCGCGCCGACGGGTTCGCCAGAACCTTCGAGAGCGGTGCCAAATCCGCCTCACGATAGCGCGGCGGTAATCCGACAAATCGCGCCAGATCGCCGGAATACATGTCCACGCCGGCGATATAAGGCGGAAGCGCCGGAGACGCGATCATGAGCAGACGCCCGCTCGGCAGAACGCTCTCGATTTCCTGCATGATCGCGCGATAGGCCACTGCTGCACCCTGCATGTTCCAGTGCGAGTCCGTCATGTAGTAAACGCGCCTGCTGAGCTTCGCCGTCAGAAGCGGCGCGCGCAAGTCGACGAAGCGCACGTTCCCGTCGGCGGAAATCGCGGCGGTCAACCGCTCGAGCGGTGTGGGTCTGTCGGTCCTGACGATCCAGGATGGCAGATGCTCGGGATAAATCGTGTATTTCTCTGGGACGATCGTCACGACGTATGCGATCCCCAGCGCCGCCAGGAATTTTTGCCGGCGTCTGAGCTCGGTGACAACGGCTGCGATTTCAGCGTCGGAAATCGGCAACATGCCGCGGTAATGGCGATCGAGCGATCGGCCGTCTTCGCCGAGGAAATAGAGCCAGTCGTCGCGTCCAAGGAGTACGTTGGCGGCGGGCGAGACGTCGAATCCATAGAACAGTGCAAGGTGATGCGCCTGAAGCAGCGTGTTGCGCGCGCCGAAGCGATCGCCAAATGCGCGCTCGAAGCTTGTCGTGAAAGCAGCGTTCCACTTGGGCGGTGGCCATGGTGTGACCATTCGATTTTCGAATTCGAGTGCCGGCTGCGCAGGCGTTTTCAGCGCGGCAAGACCGGTCAATAGCAGAGCGACGACAAACACAAACGCGAGCACGAAATCGCGCAGCGGATGCGTGGCGCGCGCTGGCGGCGGCACCGGCGGCAATGTCAGCGGATCGACGCGCGCGCTCATCAGAAACGGAAATAGATGAAAGGATTGTAGGTGCCGGCAGCCAGCGTTGCGGAGGACGCCACCAGCACTAACGCGAGCCAAGATAAGTCGGCCAGCAGCACCAGCGAACCGCGCATCGATGTTGTGGCGACCCGATCGCGCCATGCGCCGATTTCGCGCGCGAACGGGGTCGCAAACACGATGCCGATGGCGAGCGTCGTTGCAACCAATTTGTCAAAGTGTTCTGCCAGCGGCATACGCAGTGGATCCGCGGTTGTCGTACCCGCAAGCGCCGCGTAATAGTCGAGTGCGTGCGCAAGCGTGTCGCAGCGGAACAGTACCCATCCGCCCATCACCGCGACAAGCGCGTACACGTGGCCGATCCATGCGTGGCGCTCCAGCGGACGGCCTAGACCGGCGCGCTCGGCGACAAGGAACGCGCCATGCCACAGCCCCCACAAAACAAACGGCCAGCTCGCACCGTGCCACAGCCCGCACAACGCGAATACAATGACCAGGTTGACGTAGGCGCGGCGCTTACCGCGTCGATTGCCGCCGAGCGGAACGTAGAGGTAATCGCGAAACCAGTTGGACAGCGAGATGTGCCACCGGCGCCAGAATTCGCGCACGCTGCGCGAGATATACGGATAGTTGAAATTCTCGAGAATGCGGAAGCCGAACATCCGCATCAGACCGATGGCCATGTCCGAGTAACCCGAAAAGTCGAAGTAGATTTGGAGCGTGTAGCACACGAGGCCTAGCCACGCCACGGGCGTCGTCAAGTCTGTCGAGGGCAAGGCGAAGATGCGATCCGCCGTCACGCCGAGCGTGTTGGCAATCAGCACCTTCTTGCCGAGACCGAGGATGAAGCGGCGAACGCCGTACGCAAAATCCGCAAGCCGCGCATCGTGCGTGACGAGTTGTTCGGCGATGTCGCGAAAGCGGATGATCGGGCCCGCGATCAATTGCGGGAAGAGCAGGATGTAGAGCGCGAAGGTCGGGATGCTCGGCTGTGCCGCGGCATTGCGTTTGTACACGTCGACGACGTATGAAATCGCGTGGAACGTGAAAAAAGAAATGCCGAGCGGCAGCGGAATCGCGTCGAGCGCGACGGGACCGAGCGCAAAGATCGGTGCGATCGTGTTGACGTTCGCGACGGCGAAATTCGCGTACTTGAAAGTGGCGAGGGCGCCAAGATTGCCGGTGACCGCGAATGCGAGCCGGCGCTTGCGCGTGACGGAATGGTTCGCGCGGGCGATATGGAGGCCCATCCACCAGTTGAATGCGACAGAGCCCAGCACCAGCGCCAAATACTTAGCTTCGCCCCAAGCGTAAAAAGCGATACTGGCGAAAAGCAGTACGCCGTTGCGCCACGCGCGCGGCAACGCAAAGTACGCGGCCAGCGTGACGGGCAAGAACAGGAAAAGAAACAGCGG
Source organism: Casimicrobiaceae bacterium (assembly GCA_035636955.1). Taxonomy (GTDB): domain Bacteria; phylum Pseudomonadota; class Gammaproteobacteria; order Burkholderiales; family Casimicrobiaceae; genus VBCG01. The sequence goes on along the minus strand of DASPYC010000290.1, from coordinate 6,412 downwards.
CGACGCGAAGACCATGTTGCCGGCCTTCAGACGTCGCGCAATTCAACCATTATCGGTGCGTGATCGGACGGTTTTTGTCCCTTGCGCGCGTTGCGATCGATGCGGCACGACAAGCAGCGATCGGTAAGCGGCGTTGACAGCAGAATGTGATCGATGCGCAAGCCGGAATTCCTGGGAAACGCCAGCTGACGATAGTCCCACCAGGTGAACGTTTTGGGCGCCTGCTCGAACAAGCGGAAGCTGTCGACGAGCCCCGATGCAAGGAACGAGCGAAACGCCGCGCGCTCGGCGTCGGAGCACATGATCTGTCCCGCCCACAGCGCCGGATCGTGAACATCGCGATCGTCGGGCGCGACATTGAAATCGCCCGCCACGATCAGCAGCGGATGACTCGCAAGCGCATTCTTCAGATGCGCGCCGACCGCTTCGCACCACGTCAGCTTGTAGCGGTATTTTTCCGAGTCGACCACCTGCCCGTTTGGGACGTACGCGCAGATGATCCGAATGCCGGCCACCGTCGCCGCGATCAGACGCTTCTGCTCGTCAACGAAATCGTCGACGCCGGGAACGATATCGCCGACATCGAGACCCTTGCGGGCAAGGATCGCAACGCCGTTGTAGGTCCGCTGACCCGCATAGAACGCCCGATAGCCCGCGGCTTCGATCGGCGCGACCGGAAACTTGGCGTCTTCAATCTTGGTTTCCTGCAGGCAAACAATGTCGGGATCGTTTGCGGCAAGCCACTCGACCAGCCGAGCGAGCCGTATGTTCAGCGAATTCACGTTCCAGCTTGCGAGCTTCATATGCGGGCCGTGTTTTGCGGAGGATGGCGCGCGTTCGATCGCCGCCGGCGAGCGTAACGACGATTTCCGTGGGAGTTGCAATCATCCATTCGATCTAGACGATTGTGACAGTTGGTTTTGTGCGACGAAAGAACAGACTCTACAACGACTCCAGCGGTTGCGCGGTAAGGCGCTACAACAACTTCAAATGGCGATGCCAAGGCAAACACTATGACGACCCGGTTTGCAAAGTCGATGTTGTTTGTGTCTGCGTTGGTCGCTGTCGCCGGTATGGCGCCTGTCTTGGCAAGTGATGGCATGCGCACGCCGGAGATGAATTCGACGCGCGGCGTCGCAGAGTCGTCATTGGACTCGCTTCCGCTCGTGTTCGAGCAGAACCTCGGGCAGAGCCATCCGCGCGTGCGCTTCGTGGCGCGAGGCGCCGCCTTCGATGCGTTTCTCACTGACGAAGGCGCGAACGTTGTCGTGAGACGGTCGGACCACGATCGGGGTTCTGTCATTCAGATTCGGCCGGTCCAGCGACGCAAATCGGGCATACCGCAGGCTTCAGACCGGCTGCCTGGTACGACCAATTATTTTATCGGCGACGATCCTTCGCGATACATCGTCGATGCAAAGACGTTTGCGCGCGTCAAATACGAGTCGATCTATCCAGGCATCGACATCGTCTTTTATGGCACGCAACGTGAGCTCGAGTACGACCTCGTCGTGGCACCGAGGGCCGATCCTCGAACGATCGCGCTCGAGTTGCAGGGAATCGATCGGCTGACGCTCTCACCCGAAGGCTCGCTCGCGCTGCATACGCCATCGGGCGACGTCGAATTCCGCAAGCCTCTTGCCTACCAGGATATTCGCGGAACGCGGCGCGATGTCGACATCCGCTACGCGCTCCTTGCGAAAGACCGCATCGGCTTCCGCTTGGGACGCTACGACGTCGGTTACCCGCTCGTCATCGACCCGATTCTCTCCATCTCGACCAACTTGTGGGGTACGTCGACTGGGGTCGCGCTCGATTCCGCCAACAACATCTATGTGGTCGGTTTCACATCGAAAACGGATCTTCTTCCCGTTGTCGGAGGCTATCAGACGCAGATTGTGGGCGACGCAGATGCATATGTCGCCAAGCTCAACGCCGCAGGGACGGCGGCGATCTATACGACCTATCTCGGCGCCCGGCGCGCGACGACCGTCGGTCAAAGAATCGCCGTCGACGGCAACGGGAGCGCATTCGTCACGGGAACGACGACCTCCGCCGGCTTCCCCACTACACCCGGTGCATTTCAGTCGACCGGAACGAACTTCGTGACCAAGTTGAATCCCGCGGGCAATGGGCTTTCCTACTCGACGTACGTAAACGCGCCTGTTGCGGCGATTGCTGTCGACGGCGCGGGTAATGCATTCATGACGGGGACCTCCTTCGGGCTGGCAACGACTCCCGGTGCATTCCAGCCCACGAAGCTCGGTAACACTGCGCCATATGTTGCAAAGCTCAACGCGAGCGGAACAGCGATGAGCTATTCGACGTATCTCGGTGGCAGCGCCAACGACGAGGGCAAGGCGATCGCCGTCGACGGCGGCGGCAATGCATACGTAGTCGGTATCGCGCGATCGAGCGACTTTCCGACGAAAAACGCGCTTCGTCCATCGCTAAGCGGACCGACCGACGCGTTCATCGCGAAGGTGAATGCTTCGGGTTCAGCGCTCGTGTATTCGACGTATCTCGGCGGATCCGGGGAAGAAAGAGGCTTCGGCGTTGCCGTCGACACCGCAGGCCAGGCGATAGCCGTCGGCTGGACGCAATCGGCCGATTTTCCGGTGACGCCGGGGGCCTTTCAAATGAGGAAGGGATACCAGGACCCGATCATCAGCAACGCCTTTATCGCCAAGCTAAACAGCACGGGCAATGGGTTGATCTACTCATCCTATCTTGGCGGCGCGTGGTGCCTAAGTCCGACTGTTCACTCGTGCTTCGGTTTCTTTGGCGCCGACGAAGGAATGGATGTCGCGACGTCGGTAGCCGTCGACGCTGCCGGGTATGCCTACGTCGGAGGTTATGCGACTTCGACCCAGTTCCCGCTCGTCGACGCGCTCGAAAGCGTCGATCCGAAAGGCGATACTTGGCACGTGCCGTTGGCAGCGAAGATCGCACCGAGTGGCGACCGCATGATATTCGCGACCGTGCTGGGCACGAAGTCGCAGGACGCGAGCCTCAGCCAGATCGCTATCGATACGAATGGCGGCTCCGTCGCGGTCGGCAGCGTTCCATACCAGCCATTGTTTCCGCTGACGCCGGGTTCCGTACTCGGCAAGGGTTCGTCGTACCTGTTCAAGCTTGCGACGGGCATTTACCCAACCACGGTGCAGTCGTCGCTCAATCCTGTCGGTGCAGCGCAACCGATCACGCTGATCGCCAATGTCTCGAATCCCTCGCCAGCGGGAGTCGTGACGTTTAGAGAGGGCGCCAATTCGCTCGGGACCGCAAACGTGAGTAACGGGTCTGCGGCCATGAGCGTCACGCTATCGCCCGGTATACATCGAATCACGGCGACGAACAGTGCGGATGGAAAGATATCGCCCACGTATTTCCAAATCGTCAGCGGGCAATAGTCGGTCTCATTGCATTTCATTCGGCGGAGAGAAACATGCGGATCCGTGTCGGCGCCATGCTCGCGCTCACCCTGATGACGGTTGGCGCGCCGACTTGGTCAGCTCCGCCCAACAAGGCGCCTACGGTAAGCCTCACGACGCCGACCAACGGCGCAACATTCGTCGCGCCCGCGACGATTTCAATTGGCGCCAATGCATTGGATTCCGATGGAACGATCATCCGCGTCGACTTCTATCAGGGAACGACCTTGCTCGGATCGCGCACAGCTGCGCCCTACGCCATCACGTGGAGCGGGGTCGCCGCGGGCGCCTATTCCCTTACTGCTCAAGCCTTCGACAATTCGGGCGGGTTCAAGACATCGACGGCCGTTTCCGTCACCGTAACCGGAGCCAAGGTAATCATTGCCACACCTGCCAGCGGATCGATGGTTTACGGTGGCGCCGTCACGGTCAGCGGTTCCTTCACCGGTCCTACCGACAGCACGGTTCTCGTCGACAACGGCAACAGTACGCGGCTCGCATCGCTTGATGGCAACGCCTATACAGCCACAATACCGATTTACGTGGGCGCTAATACTTTGCGTGTCGTCGTCGCGCGACGCGATAAGACATCTGATTCTGCCAGTGTTATCGTCACTGGAAACGCCAACCCGTTGCTGACGTTCACAGCACCGGCAACAACGGTTTTCAACGCGCCGGCAAGCGTAAATCTCGTCGTTGACGCCGCGAGCCCCGCAGGCACCGTCAGCAAAGTCGATTTCTTCCGCAATGGAACATTGCTGGGTACGGCGACGACACCGCCTTACCAATTCCTTTGGTCGAACGTCGTAGCAGGAAGTTATTCGGTGACAGCGACGGCGACCGACGCGAACGGCTACACGGGTTCCGCTTACCTGCCAATTACCGTCAATGGGCCGAACGCTTCGCCGACGGTAGCGATGACAGCGCCAGCGAACGGTGCGAGCTTCACCGCGCCGGCAAACATAACATTGACGGCGACAGCGAGCGATTCGGACGGTTCGATCACGATGGTGGAATTCGTGCAGAACGGCTCGGTGCTCGGCGTCAGCAACATTGCGCCTTACGGCATGATTTGGAGCAACGTTGCGCCGGGGTCGTATACGTTAAGCGCCCGGGCCACCGACAACAGATCCGCGGTGACAACGTCTGCACCCGTTACGATAACCGTCGGTGCGCCGAACAATCCGCCGACAGTCAGCTTGACGAGCCCCGCAACCGGAAGCACGTTCAGCGCGCCCGCGACGATTTCGCTGGCCGCCAACGCATCCGACAGCGACGGCAGCATCACGCGCGTGGATTTCTACCGGGGCGGAACACTGATTGCAAGCTCCTCCAGCGCTCCGTATGTCGCGAACTGGTCGAACGTCGGAGCGGGGAGCTACACGCTAACCGCGAAAGCGACCGACAATCGCGGTGCCGTCACGACATCGTCGCCGGTTAGCGTCGCGGTCACTGCCAACAGCGCGCCGAGCGTGATCTTGACGAGCCCGTCCATGGGTGCGAGCTATTTCGCTCCCGCGACGATTGCGCTGGCCGCCGCGGCGACAGACAGCGACGGTACCGTCGCGAGGATTGACTTCTATCAAGGCACGACATTGATTGGCACAGCCGCGTCCGCGCCATACACCTACACTTGGTCGAACGTGGCACAAGGGAATTACAACTTGACCGCGCGGGCCACCGACGACCGGGGTGCTGCGGCCACGTCGGCTGCGGTAAACGTCACCGTATCGGGAGCGAACTTTGCCATTGTTTCGCCCGCCAATAATGCAACCGTCGACACCGACTTCATCAACGTGACGGGCACAACGCAAGCGCCGGCCAACTCCGGCGTTACGGTGAACGGCATCGTTGCTGCAATGGATTCCAGCGGCAACTTCTACGCCAACGGCGTTCAGCTCACGACGGGAGCGAATACGATCGCCGCGACGCTGACGACGCTGGACGGACAGGTGACGACGCAATCGGCAGTCGTAACGAGCACCGGACCGGCTCCCATCAAGATTACAGCTTCACCAACCGATGGCTTGGGGCCGCTAAGCGTGGCGTTCGACATAACGCCGAGGAGCGGCGTCGTCATCCAGAAAGTGGAGTTCGATGTCGACGGCAATGGAACCGTGGAACAAACGCTGATCGCCGAGCCATGGACAACGACGGCGACTTACTCAGGCTCCGGCAAGATCAATACCGTCGTGCGTGTCACCGACACTTCTGGCGCGATCTATACCCAAACCATTCCAATCGTCTTGACCAATCAAGCCTTGCTCGATCAGACGCTCCGAGCCGTGTGGAATGGAATGAAGACCGCGCTCACGGCCGGCGACAAGACGCGTGCAATGCAATATTTGGACGCCTCCGCGCAGCAGAGATATGGTCCAGTGTTCGATATTCTGCTTCCAAACATGTCGCAGATTGCCGCGAGCTTCTCTGATCTTCAATCCGTCGCATTGTCGGGCGGTATCGGCGAGTACGCAATCAATCGGACGATCAATGGCGAAAACCGCATCTTCTTCATCTATTTCGGACGTAACGGCGACGGCGTGTGGCGCTTGGGATCGATGTGACGTGACCCCATTGATCGCCGCGAGATACCTCATAGCTATGATCACCGTGCTCGCGCTCAACGCATGCGGCTCTCCGTATTACACGTCAGATTCAATCGAGGCTTGGGTCGTCGACGCCGATACGGGTCAGCCGATCGAAGGGGCGGTCGTAACTGCCAATTGGCAATTGGTTGGCTTCACATTGGATACCGGTGGAAGAAAGGGCGCTCAGCTTGCTGTTATGGAGACGAGCACGGATTCCAATGGTCGATTTTTTTTTCCAGGATTTACGAAACTTAACTTATCACTTGGCGAACTGCGCGACCAGGATCCGCAAATTCTCGCGTTCAAGTCGGGGTATCGATACATCGGTGGAGGAAACGACTACCCGATGGATGCTTCGTTTCCTGGCCCGCATCGGAAATCACAAGTAAGCGG
>DASPYC010000289.1:0-3819 GCA_035636955.1 Casimicrobiaceae bacterium | reverse complement strand
AGTTCGGGTCGATACCTGCTTCATGCATGCCCTCGTACACGCCCGCCTGATACGCGCCAAGCGCGCCCCCGCCCTGCAGCACAAGCACGGTGCTCTCGTGCGAAGGACGCCGCGGTTTGGTAGGTTTCGGGATTTTCGACGCCATGGCGTTGCACTTCGACCCTCACGCCGCGTTCGACGTTCACAAGTCGAACAGCAAATCGCGCCGGATCGCGTCGACCAGCGCTGGAATACCCCCGCCGGTACGGCAATTGGTGAACAGGAACGGCTTGTCGCCGCGCATCAGCTTCGAATCGTCCGCCATCACCTCGAGACTCGCGCCAACATACGGCGCAAGATCGATTTTGTTGATGACGAGGATATCGGACTGCGTGATGCCGGGACCGTTCTTGCGCGGAATCTTGTCGCCGGCGGCGACGTCGATGACATAGATGAAGAAATCGACGAGCGCGGGGCTGAACGTCAACGTCAGATTGTCGCCGCCGCTCTCGATCAGCACGACATCGGTATCGGGAAAGCGCGCCTCCATGTCTTCGACGGCGGCGAGGTTCATGCTCGGATCCTCGCGCACCGCGGTGTGCGGGCACGCGCCCGTTTCGACACCGAGGATGCGCTCCTCGAGCAGAATACCTTTCAGCGTGCGCTGAACGTGTTTGGCGTCTTCGGTCGTCACGACGTCGTTGGTGATGATCAGGACCTTGATGCCCAAATCAAGGAGCAGCGGCGTGATTGCTTCGACGATCGCCGTTTTGCCCGATCCAACTGGGCCGCCAATCCCGATCCGCGTGATTTTTTTCACGAAAGCCTTTAGCGCTTTGTTTTCACGAAAGCCTTTAGCGCTTTGTTATGGGCGCATGACCGTGCGCTTGCGCATGATCGTAGACGTGCGAATGGACCGGTCCTTCAGCACCGCCGAAAAGCCGGCGCGATTCATGGGGCGCCAGGTACGGAATGATGTCGGCGCCCGGCACGAATTCGTAACGAATATTTTCGAAGCGGTGCGTCTTCATCACCGACGCCATCACTTTGCGATCGATAGTGAGCGGAACGAACACGCGCGTGCCTTTGACGAGCGCAGGCCAGTGCTGGTTGCCGAGCGCATGGCCGAGCTCGACGCAAGTTTGCAGCAACAGCTCCGGCGCGATGCTTGAAAGCGCATCGATATGGATGACCATCACGTCGCGCAAGCTGATCGCGGCGACAACGGCGGTGCGCGTCTCTTCGTTCCACAACAGAATGTCGCCGTCGCGCAGAAACGCGCCGCGGTCGAGCGAGACCGCGATTTCAGTCCCGCCGCTCGTCGTCTTGCGAAATCGATTCTTCTGCGCTTCCCAGTGATCGAGCGCGAGTCGATCGAGATTGGCGTCGGCGAGACGCGCTTTCCAAGTCGCATCCGCAACGTTTCCGACCACGGCTTCAATGACAATCACGACCGCTAGCTGAAGAAGTAAAGCTGGTTGAGTGAAATGCGCTTCGCAGGCGCGACGGTGGCGTGAACGCCATCGACGCGCACGGCAAATGTTTCCGGATTGACGTCGATTCGCGGCGTCCCGGAATTTCGCACCATGTCGCGCTTACCGAGTTTCCTCATGCCGACTACGGGCATAACCTGCCGCGCGAGGCCCAGCTTATCCTTGATCCCCGCGTCGAAAGCGAGCTTTGAAACAAAGCTGATGCAGGTCCTCGGCAATGCCGAGCCGAATGCGCCGAACATCGGCCGATAGTAAACGGGCTGCGGCGTAGGAAGCGATGAATTCGGGTCGCCCATCACCGCCCAATTGATCAGACCGCCTTTGATGATGAGCTTCGGCTTGGCGCCAAAGAATTTCGGCTCCCACAGCACGAGATCGGCGAGCTTGCCGACCTCCACCGATCCAAGCACGTGCGCGATGCCTTGGGTGATCGCCGGATTGATCGTGATCTTGGCGACGTAACGGAGCACGCGGAAATTGTCGTTGCGCGGGGAATCCTCCGGCAACTTGCCGCGGCCTTTTTTCATCGCGTCGGCGGTCTGGATCGCGCGAAGCCAGTTTTCTCCCGCCCGTCCCATCGCCTGCGCATCGCTCGAGAACATCGAGATGACGCCAATGTCGTGCAGCACGTTTTCGGCGGCGATCGTTTCCGCGCGCACGCGGCTTTCGGCGAACGCGACGTCCGACGCGACCGCCGGATTCAGGTTGTGGCAGACCATGATCATGTCGAAGAGCTCGGCCTGCGTATTGATCCCGTAGGGCAGCGTCGGGTTGGTCGAGCTCGGCAGGACGTTCGGTTCTCCGGCGACTTTGATGATATCGGGCGAATGCCCGCCGCCCGAGCCTTCGGTGTGGAACGTGTGGATCGTCCTGCCCTCGAATGCGGCGATCGTGTCCTCGACGAAGCCCGATTCTTTCAACGTGTCGGTATGAATCGACACCTGTACGTCGAGATCGTCGGCGACCGAGAGCGCCGACCGGATCACCGCCGGGGTCGTTCCCCAGTCTTCATGGCATTTGAAACCAATCGCGCCGGCTTCGATTTGCTCGACGAGCGGTGCCGTTCCGTGCGCGTGACCCTTGCCGAGGAAACCGATGTTGATGGGCAGTCCCTCGGCCGCACGCAACATCATCTCAATGTTCCACGGACCAGACGTGACGGTTGTGGCGTTCGTGCCGTCGGTGGGCCCGATGCCGCCGCCGATGAACGTTGTAACGCCGTTCGAAAGTCCAGCGTAGATCTGCTGCGGCGAAACGAAATGGATATGCGTGTCGACGCCACCTGCCGTCAGGATGCAATGCTCGCCCGACACCGCATCGGTGGCATTGCCGAGGGCGAGCGAGGGCGTGATGCCATCCATCGTCTGCGGATTGCCCGCTTTGCCGATGCCGCAGATCAAGCCATTCTTGATGCCGACGTCGGCCTTCACGACGCCCTGCATCGCGTCGATGATCGTCACGTTGGTAATGACAAGATCCGGCGCGCCCGCCGCGCTGGTCAACGTGTTATCGAATCCCATCCCTTCGCGGATGCTTTTGCCGCCGCCGAACACGACTTCGTCGCCGAAGCCGCGGAAGTCCCGCTCGATCTCGACGTACAAATCGGTGTCGCCCAGGCGAATTCGATCGCCCGTCGTCGGGCCGAACAAGCTCGCATGCTCGCGTCGGGAAATTTCGGCCATGGCTATCGCTTCGTCAGGCGTGCACAGCGCTCACGACGACTTGTAACCACGTTCGCGCATGCGAGCAACCGCTGCGGTTCTTGCTGGCTTGCTGTCGATTGCGCCATCGAGCAGGTTGTTGAAACCATACACGTGCCGTGCGCCGCCGAACGGCACGATCCGCACGGTTCTCTCGTCGCCCGGCTCGAAGCGGATTGCGGTAGACGAGGGAATGTCGAGATGCATGCCGAACGCCGCGCCGCGGTCGAATTCCAGCGCGCGATTTGCTTCGAAGAAATGGAAATGTGAGCCAACCTGGATCGGACGGTCGCCGGTATTGCGAACCTTGAGCGCAACCGACGGCTTGCCCGCGTTGAAGACAACCGCCTCGCTTTCGAGTACGTAACCACCGACGCCGGCGAGAGGGATCGTCGATTCTGCAGGATGCGCGTCCTTTTTCTTGCGTTTCGCTGTCATCTCGTTTGTTCTGCGTTCACTGAATCGGCGTATGAACTGTCACCAGACGGCTGCCGTCGGTGAACACGGCTTCTACCTGCACCATCTGCACGAGATCGGCAACACCCTCCATGACATCATCCTTCGTCAGCACACCGCGAGCAGCCTGCGTGACCTCTTCGATCGTCTGGCCGATGCGTGCGCCGTCCAGCGCTTTGGCGGAGATCATC
>DASPYC010000288.1:0-4054 GCA_035636955.1 Casimicrobiaceae bacterium | reverse complement strand
GACGGTCACGCCGGACGCAAGTGCGATCCGCCGCGCCGGCTCGATGTATTTGCGGAGCTCGGCCAACAGTCTCGGCGCATCGTGCGCCATGCCGCTCCAGTAGGCCGCCACGCGCTCGCCTATCAGCGGAAACTCGCTCACCCATATCGGCGGTTCCGGCGGCCCCTCCTCCAACACGCCGCGGGCCCACAGAGCAACCGCTTCCGCGTTGTCGGCGAGCGAAGCACCGACGATCACGAAGGGCGCGAACAGCGCCACGGTGATGAGCACGAGCATCAGCAAGGCGGCAAACCAATCGTGACGCTGAAACCGTTTACGCAAGCGTGAAAACAGCGGCCACGACGTCACGCAAAGAATCGCCGCCCACACCACCGCCGTGATGAACGGCTGCAAAAAGGCATGCGAAGAAAAACGCCAACGCGCATCGATCAGATGTTGACGCTCGCCGTTCTGGCGTTGCTGATCGTCGGATGCTTCCTCGTCTTGCAACCGTTCATCACGGCGGTGGTATGGGCGGCGATTCTTTGCGTGACGTCGTGGCCGTTGTTTTCGCGCTTGCGTAAACGGTTCCACCGTCACGATTGGTTTGCCGCGTTGCTGATGCTTGTGCTCATCACCGTGGCACTGTTCGCGCCCTTCGTGATCGTCGGTGCTTCGCTCGCCGACAACGCGGAAGCGGTTGCTTTTTGGGCACGCAGCGTATTGGAGGAGGGGCCGCCGGAGCCGCCGATGTGGGTGAGCGGATTGCCGCTGATCGGCGATCGCGTCGCGGCCTACTGGAGCGGCATGGCGCACGATGCGCCGAGACTTCTGGCCGAGCTTCGCAAGTATATCGAGCCGGCGCGACGCATTGCGCTTGCGTCTGGCGTGACCGTCGCGGGCGCATTGCTGCAACTCGCGCTTTCGATTCTGATTGCGTTTTTCTTTTTCCGCGACGGCGACGAAATCGTCGGGCGGCTCCGCACGGGCATCGCACGCATCGCCGGGGATCACGGCGGACATCTTGCGAGCGTCGCGGTCGCGACCGTGCGCGGCGTCGTCCTGGGGATTCTCGGCACTGCGCTCGTGCAAGGCGTTCTTGCCGGACTCGGATTCTGGATCGCCGGCATCAAGGCGGCGCCGCTATTGGGTTTCGTGACGTTTCTGTTGTCGCCGGTGCCCGTTGGGCCGCCCCTCGTGTGGGTCCCCGCCGGGCTTTGGCTCATCAACAGCGGTGAAACGGGATGGGGCATTTTCGTGTTGCTATGGGGTGTGCTCGTCGTCTCGACGATCGACAACGTCATCAAACCGCTGATCATCAGTCACGGCAGCGATTTGCCGTTCGTGCTGGTGTTACTGGGTGTCCTCGGGGGCGTCGTCGCATTCGGATTCATCGGCGTATTTCTGGGGCCGGTGTTGCTCGCAGTGGGCTACGCGCTGCTGCAGGAATGGGCGGTGCATCGTCCGGGTAGCGAAGGCGCGACCGGCTCGACAATGCCGCGAACGAGCGACGACTAAAAAGAACGTCGTCGCTGAGTACTTCAAGTCTTTGCGATGGCTGCGGCTCGGTCGCGCTCGAGCGCCGAATGAAAAGGCGACAACGCTTGCACCATCTGGGAAAAGATTTTTGGATTCGCCGCAATGACCTGTCCGCCATGAAGAAAATCGCCTTCCCCTGACAGGTCGCCGATCAGTCCGCCTGCTTCAAGCACCAGCAGACTGCCGGCGGCGACGTCCCAGGGGTTGAGCCCGATCTCGAAAAACCCGTCGTACGATCCCGCGGCTACATAGGCGAGATCAAGCGCCGCCGCGCCGGGGCGGCGCAATCCGGCCGTATGCGTGATCATCGTTCGCATCATCTGCAGATACGTGTCGAGAAAGCTGCCGTCGCGAAACGGAAAACCCGTGCCGATCAAACAATCGCGTAAATGTTGGCGACGGGAGACGCGAATCCGCCGATCGTTGAGATAGGCGCCGCGCCCGCGCGTCGCGGTGAACAAATCGTTGCGGACCGGATCGTAGATAACGCCTTGGGTGATGACGCCTTTGTGCGATAGTGCGATCGACACGCAGTATTGCGGAAATCCGTGGAGGAAGTTGGTCGTTCCATCCAACGGATCGATAATCCAGAGGTACTCGGCGTCAACGTTCTTGTCGCGGCTCGTTCCTTCCTCGGCTAGGATCGCATGAGCGGGATAAGTGGCATGCAAAGTCTCGACGATCGTGCGTTCGGCCTCGCGATCCACTTCGCTGACGAAATCCTTGGGACCTTTCGCCGTGACCGTGAGCAGATCAAGATCGCGCGCGCTGCGATTGATGATATTGCCGGCGCGTCGGGCAGCCTTCACCGCAATCGTGAGCATTGGATGCATGGTAAGAATTTTCCCGGTCCGCCGCCGTGGTAAACCAACGGCGTGGCGAAAGAGCGATCGACCGATATTCTACTGTGCAGCGGTTTCTTTCGCGGTGGCGGTATCCATCCGACGTTCGAATGCGTAAATTCCCAGCATCAAATCCGCCGGCCGTCGATCTTTTGACGCGCATTCGGATCGTGCTCGTGCGGACGAGCCACCCAGGCAACATCGGCGCGGCCGCCCGCGCGATGCACACGATGGGATTGACGCGGCTCACTCTGGTCGCGCCAAAGCACTTGCCCGATCGCGACGACGCCGTCGCGCTCGCGGCGCACGGCGCTCATATCCTTGAAGCGGCCCAGAGAGTCGCATCACTGGACGACGCACTAGCCGGCGCCGCACTGACCATCGGCATGTCGGCGCGACCGCGCGAATTTGTCGGACGCGTGGTGAACGTACGCGAAGCCGCACAAGAGGCCGCGAAACACAGCGCACACGGCGATGTCGCGTTCGTCTTCGGCACCGAAATGTCGGGTCTCACCAATGACGAGCTCGCACGCTGCGCGATCGCCGCGACAATTCCGGCGAATCCCGCGTATCCGTCGCTCAATCTGGCGGCAGCGGTGCAAGTCGCTGCCTACGAGCTTCGCGTCGCAGCCGCAGGCGACGTCGTGTGGTCTGCGCCGGAGCACCCACGGGCAAGTTACGACGAGATCGAACGGTTGTACGCGCACGCGCAACGAACATTGACGGCGCTGGCGTTTCTGAATCCCGCGATGCCCAAACGGCTGCTGCCTCGACTCCGGAGGCTGTTTGGACGCGCGGCGCTCGAGCGTGAGGAAGTCAACATTCTGCGCGGCATCCTCGCGCGTATCGACGAACTCCTGGGCACGCGCAGAACGCGGCAAAAACGATGAAGCGGATCGCGAGCATTCAAGACGGCTTGCATACTTCCTCGGCTTCCGACTTGAACTTGGCCAATCGCGTTTCGTGCTGCGCCTTGCGAGCTTCCATCGCCTTGATTGCTTGGTCGTAGCGCGCGCACATGGGCTTCGACGCGCAGGTTTCGCGGCCCTTCTTGTCGGTTGCGATCGTTTCGTCGAAGCTCGCGAGCGATTTTTGTTCCTTCGCGATACGTCGCTGCATTGAGTCGCATTTCCTATTCGCCGCGGATGGCGAGTGCTCGGCCTCGGGTGGCGGAATCTGCGCGGCGGCGGGAAGCGCGAACGTCAAGGCGAAAAGAGCCGCAGCGAATCGGATGCTCATGGCTTTGCATCTCCCGTAGGACTCGTCGGCAGGCTATCACGCGTCACCCGCTTCGAGGCTCGCCCGCGCACCGCCCGACGCGCGAATACTTGAGTGTTTCTATCGGAAATGCGAAAATTGCGGCATGTTTGACCGCCTCCGGGAAGACATTGCTGTCGTGTTCGAGCGCGATCCGGCGGCGCGCTCCGCGTTCGAAGTCCTCACCTGCTACCCCGGCTTGCACGCGCTCGTCTGGCATCGCGCCGTGGTCAACCCGCTTTGGCGCTGGAAATTTCGCTGGCTCGCCCGCTGGCTCGCGCATTGGGGGCGCTGGCTGACGGGAATCGAAATCCATCCTGGTGCGATGATCGGACGGCGTGTGTTTATCGACCACGGCATGGGGATCGTCATTGGCGAAACGGCGGAGATCGGGGATGACACCACGCTTTATCACGCGGTAACGCTCGGCGGCACGT
>DASPYC010000287.1:0-5580 GCA_035636955.1 Casimicrobiaceae bacterium | reverse complement strand
CGGCGAGCTTCTCCTTCGTTACGATCGTGCGATTGGTGTACGGCAGAAGCTTGACGCGACGCAGGTAGGCGGCAAGCTCCTCCGCGGAAGCGTTGGCTAGAAGCACGCGTCCCATCGATGTGCAATGCGCCGCCAATCGGCTGCCGACGCCGAGGTCGATCGACATGATTCGCTTGCTCGACGACGACCGCGCCACGTACAGGATCTCGTCGCCGTCCATGATCGCAAGCGAGCACGATTCATGCGTCGTGGTGCTGACCTGGTCGAGCACCGGCTGCGCCGCCATGACCAGCGGGACTGACGATAGATACGCGTGCCCGAGCGACAGGATTTGCGGCCGGAGCGCGAACATTCCGCTGTCTTCCGACCCGACGTAACCAAGCTTCGCCAGCGTGTACAGACAGCGTCTGACCGCCGCGCGGGGTATGCCCGTGCGCAGGCTCAACTGGGCGATCGACATTTTGCGACGCTGCTGCGAAAAGCCGCGAATCACCGCCAAGCCTCGGGCAAGCGATGTCATGAAATTCGGATCGCCGGAAAGCGCCTGAATCTCGTCGGCGACCGTCGTCGCCGCTGGTTTAGCTGTCGTGCGACGGCGCGAAGGGGAAACGCCGTTTTTGGGGGCCGTCTCGGCGGAAGGTCGTCTGGGAGGCACAGGATGATCTTTTTCGAATACGTACGCGTTAGGTAGGCCGATAATTGTGAGCCGCGAGCCCGAGCGGGGGCTTCGTCCGATTATCGCACAATGATTCGATAATCGGCTTGACGCTTACTAGCCTAATGTACTAACTTGTTCGTTAGCGGCACTATAACTCGAATAGCCGTCTAACGAGGAGCTTCCAAAGATGGTGACGAAAGGCCGGAGCGCCGCCCTGTTTCGGGGGCTACGCAGCGACGCTGTCCTGAGGAGACGAACACAGTGGACCTGACGCGTTTCGCCATCGACACGGTCACGATGGCGGGTTCGCTCGAAGACAAGCTTCGCGTCATTCGCGACGCGGGCTTCGGCGGGATCGAGATTTGGGCCAAGGATCTCGTCACGCATCCAGCCGGCGTGCCGGGCGCAGTCGCAGCAATACGCGCCAGCGGGCTACGCGTATCGAGCTTTCAGTTGCTCAAAGACTACGAGGGACTCGACGCACATCTGCACGAATACAAGATCGACATCGCGACGTCGCTGCTCGATTTGATGGACGCTGTCGGCGCCAAGCTTCTCGTCGTCGCGTCGACGACATCCGTGTACGCATCAGCCGACATGGACAAGATCGTGGCCGACCTGCGCGCACTCGCGGCGCTCGCTTTGCCGCGCCAGGTCCGCGTCGCTTTCGGTGCGCCGGCGTGGGGCAAATGGATCAACGAATATCCGTCGGTATGGGAGGCAGTGCGACGCACCGACCGCGAGAATCTTGGCGTGCTCATCAACGCGTTCCATCTGCTCGCTCGCGGCACGTCGCTGGACGAAATCGACAACATTCCGGGCGAGCGCATCTTTCTCGTCCAACTCGCCGACTACCTGGGCGATCTCAAGGACATCACGGAAACAGCGGACCATCGGCGCGCGTTCCCGAACGAGAGCGCGCATCGCGACGTGATCGGTGCGTTGGTGCGAAAAATCCATCGTGCCGGGTACCGCGGCGACTACGTGTTCGAAGTGTTCAATGATGAGTATTTGCATCTTGCGCCTGAGTCGATCGTCAGCCGTGCGCGCCGGGCGGCACAATGGCTCGTCGGCGAGACAGCGCAATCATGAAGATCGATCGGGCAGTTGCAACGCGAAGGCTGCAGCGCCATGCGGCAACAATTCACTGACGGCTTTATCCTGGGAGGAAACGATGAATCGATTTAAACGACTTGCGATCGCCGCACTTTTCATGTCCGTTGCGACCATATCGCTCGCGCAACAGGGCCCGGTCCCGATTTTCGGACTGATGGAGCTCTCGGGTACTGGCGCGACGGCGGGCACGAATTTCGACAACGGCGTCAAGCTGGCGGTGAAGGAAATCAATGCCGCGGGCGGCATCCTTGGACGCAAGATCGAATACACGGCGATGGATACGCAGACCAATCCCGGCGTCGCCAAGGCGCTGGCGCAGAAGGCCGTCGATTCGGGTGCCTACGTTGTGATGGGACCGGTCTTTTCCGGCTCGATCATCGTCAGCATGGTGGAAACGAAGCGCGCCGAGGTCCCCAATTTCACGGGCGGCGAGGCGGCGAACATTACGCAGCAGGGCAATCCGTACGTCTTCCGCTCGTCGTTCACGCAGTCGACGGCGATGCCGAAACTTGCCAAGTACATCAAGGACGGCGTCAAGGCTAAGTCAGTGGCGATGATTTGGGTCAACAACGACTTCGGCAAGGGGGGACACGATTCCATGCTGAAGGCGCTAGACGCACAAGGGATCAAAGTGGTCGCCGACGTTCCGACGGATCCCGGCCAGGTGGACTTTTCCGGCGCGGTGCTGAAGGTGAAACAGTCGAACGCCGATGCGCTGTTCGTCTACACCAACGAGGAAGAGTCGGCGCGCGCACTCCGGGAGCTGCGCAAGCAGGGCTACGACAAGCCGATCATCGGTGAAACGACACTCACCGGACAGAAAGTGATCGAATTGGCCGGCGACTCCGCGAACGGGGCGCTCGCTCACGTCGGTTTGACCGTTGATGCGCCGCAGCCGACGATCAAGGCGTTCGACGACAAGTTCCAGAAGGAATACAAATACAAAAGCGATCACAATGGCATGAAAGGCTACAGCGCGATGTATGTCGTCAAGGCGATCACGGAAAAAAACAAGAAGTTCGATACGAAGGAGTTCACCAAGGCGTTGCACGGCGCGAAGATTTCGGCGAAGGACTATCCCGGCGTCCTGCTCGACGTGTCATTCGATCAGAATGGCGACCTCGATCGTGAAAGCTTTCTCGTCAAAGTCGAAAATGGCAAACAGGTCGTGACGGCAACGTTGCCGCCGGCATCTGCGAAATAAACGCCGTACCAACCGCTGCACTGCCCCCAAAAGGGGCGTAACACGCGCCTTGGGACGGCCCAGCGGCGCGAATTGCGGGAGGAACCACCATGGGTGACCTGATCCATCTGATCCTGTCCGGCACGGCGACGGGCGCAATCTATGCGCTTGCCGCGCTCGGCTTCACCTTGCTGTGGCAGGCAGCCGGCGTGATCAACTTCGCGCAAGGCGAATTCGTCATGCTGCCGGCGTTCGCGATGTTGTTCTTCATCGCCGTCGGCGCGCCGTTGTGGCTCTCGTTCCTGCTCACTTGCGCGGCGGCGATGGTCGTCCTTGGCTACGGTTTCAAGCGCGTCATCGTCGATCCGCTGATCAAGCATGGCGTCATCCCGCTGGTGATCGCGACGTTGGGGCTCTCGATCGCCGTCAAGTCGATCGTGCGTGCCGGATACAGCGCCGAGGCCCATCCATTTCCGAGCGCGTTTCCCGCCGGCCAGTTTTCGCTTGGCGGCATCGCAGTCTCATACGCCGACATCGGCACGCTCGTGCTGGCCGGCCTCATCGTGGTTGGCTTGCAGATGTTTCTCAACAAGACCGTCACCGGCCGGGCGATGCAAGCGGTGGCACAGAACACCGACGCCGCGCGCGTGCTCGGCATCGACGTCAAGCGAATGGTGCTCTATGTATTCTTGATCAACGCTGTGCTCGCTGTTGTCGCAGCGTTGCTCGTGACGCCGACGTATCTGGCAAAGTTCGATATGGGCGACTCCATCGGGCAAAAGGCGTTCTTTGCCGCGATCATCGGCGGTTTCAATCAGACGCGGGGCGCGCTATTGGGTGGCGTGCTGATCGGCATCCTGGAGAACGTCGTCGGCTTTTTTGTGTCGCCGGCGTACAAGGAAGGCGTCGCGCTGGTGCTGTTCCTCGCGGTCATTCTGTTCCGGCCTGAGGGGCTCCTCGGTAAGGCCGAGGAGCGGAAGGTATGAGCGCCCCCATTAATGCAAGACTCAAAACGGGCATTCTGGTGGCGTCGCTCGTCGCCGTGGCCGTTCTCGCATCGTTCGCGAAGCGAAGCGACGTCTATCTGCTCACGCTCTATTGCGTTTATTTGATGGCGACGTTTGGCCTCAACCTGACCGTCGGCTACGCCGGACAGATGTCGCTCGGCCAAGCAGCGTTCTTTGGCATCGGCGCCTACATTGCGGCGATTGCGCTGAAGGCCGGTGTGCCGTTTCTTCTGGTGCTCCCGATGTCGGCCATTGCGTGCTTCGCCGTTGGCCTCGCACTTGGTTTCCCTGCGTTGCGCGTGCAGCACCATTACCTCGCATTTGCGACGCTCGGGTTCAACGTGCTCGTCTACCTGGTCATGCGTAACGAAGAGAAATTGACCGGCGGCACGTTCGGGATTTCCGGCATTCCGCGGCCTTCGCTGTTCGGGGTTTCGTTCGATGGTCCGCTCGCGTTCTTCTTTTTCACGCTCGTGTCGTTGATCATTCTCGCGTTTTTCTTATGGTGGTTGCTGCGCTCGCCGTGGGGGCGCGCGTTCGCGGCGCTTCGCGACAATCCGATCCGGGCGGAGAGTCTCGGCGTAAACATTACTGCGTACACGTTGCTCGCGTTTGCGATTGGCGCGGCGTGTGCAGGTATCGGTGGCGTCTACTATGCGTCGCTGGTCGAGTTCATCGAGCCGGGACCGTTCCACTTTTCGACGTCGCTGACGATGCTGCTCGCCGTCATCGTCGGCGGTTCAGGTCGTTTCTTCGGTCCGGTGATCGGCACCGTCATCATCATTCTGCTGCCGGAGCTCCTGCGTTCCACGAACGTGTCGTGGCTCAAGTTCATGCAGACGTGGTATCTCGCGGTGTTCGGCGTCGCTGTCGTCGCGCTGATGATCTGGTTGCCGGGCGGCATCCTTTCGATCGGCGATCGCTTCAAATCGAGGGAGGTGGCTAAATGACGCCTTTCCTCGAAGTGAAGGACGTGCGCAAAGCGTACGGTGCGATCAAAGCGGTCGACGGGGTGAGTCTCAAGGTCGGTCCCGGCGAGATCGTCGGCGTCATTGGTCCGAACGGCTCGGGGAAGACGACGCTTTTCAACAGTATTCTCGGACAAATCAAGCCGACGTCGGGTCACGTCGAATTCTGCGGCGAGGACATTACCGGCATGTCGCCGCTCGAGCTGTCGCGGCGCGGCGTCGGACGCACGTTCCAAACGTTGCAGGTGTTCGTCAAGCTGTCGGTACGCGACAACCTGATCGCCGCCGCGCAGGAATTCAAAGGCACGCTGGGCGGCCGGCTTTTCGCGAAGCCCGACGCGGGGCTCGGCGAGCACGCGGACCAGATGATCGAGCTTTTCCGTTTGAAGCACGTCGCGCATTTGCCTGCGGGAAGCCTATCGTATGGCCAGCAAAAGCTGATCGACATCGCGATGGCCTTCATGCCGGCGCCGCGGCTCGTGCTGCTGGACGAACCCTGCGCGGGCGTCAATCCAAGCCTCGTCGATCAATTGCACGATCGCCTGGTCGAGCTGAACAAGACGCAGGGTGGGAGCTTCGTCGTCATCGAGCACAACATGGACTTCATCATGAAGCTGTGCCCGCACGTCATTTGCATGGTGGAAGGCA
>DASPYC010000286.1:0-4445 GCA_035636955.1 Casimicrobiaceae bacterium | reverse complement strand
AGCCCAGGAATCTGTCGCCATCCATCACGATCGCCACTTGTCCTTTGTTGAAGATCGGCAGCAGTGCGTCGACGTCGGTGTCGGCCGGCACCGTTTCGATACGCGCGCTCATCGCGCTTCGCACCGGATCGCGAAAACGATCCTCGCGTCCGACCACAGCCATTAGAATATCGGATTCGTCGATGATGCCCACGACCTTGTCGCCGTCGAGCACCGGCAACTGCTGAAAATCGTAGAGCTTCATTCGCCCGAGCGCCGTCATCAACATGTCGTCTGGGCTGATCGTCACTGTTGCGCGCTCGCGGTGCCGTCGGGCAATCAGGTCGGACAGATCGCCCTCGCGCTCGCGTTCGACGATGCCCTGCTCCATCAGCCAATAGTCGTTGAACATCTTGGAAAGATATTTGCCGCCGGCATCGGGAACGATCGTCACGACGCGGTGGTGTCGCGGTTGCTCACGGCAATAGCGAAGCGCGGCGGCCAGCAGCGTGCCGGCCGAAGAACCGGCGAAGATGCCTTCCTTCGCCAAAAGCTCACGCGCGGTCAACAATGATTCGGCATCGGAGATCGTATAGGCCTTCGCCACCAAGCCTAAATCGCAGTTTGAGGGCACGAAATCCTCGCCGATGCCTTCGACGAGCCACGATCCGGCCTCGCCATGCGTGCCGGTATCCACGATATCCGCGAGCACCGAGCCCTTGGGATCGGCAAGGATCATCTGCACGTGCGGCGCCGTGCGTTGCATGAAACGTCCAATCCCGGTCAACGTGCCGCCGGTCCCGACGCCGCACACGATCGCGTCGACCCGATGCTCCATCTGTTCCCAAATTTCCGGCGCCGTCCACGTTTCGTGCGTGTGTGGGTTCGCCGGATTCGAGAACTGATCGATATAGAAGGCGCCCGGCGTTTCCGACGCGATGCGCTGCGCCATGTCCTGGTAGTACTCGGCGTGTCCCTTGCCGATGTCCGATCGCGTCATGACGATTTCGACGCCCATCGCGCGCAGATGAAACACCTTCTCCTGACTCATCTTGTCGGGGATGACGAGTTGCAATCGATAGCCTTTGTGGATTGCCGCGAGTGCGAGTCCGAGTCCCGTATTACCCGCCGTCGCCTCGATGATCGTTCCGCCGGGTGCCAGCTTTCCGTCGCGCTCGGCCGCCTCGATCATCCGCAGTCCGATCCGGTCCTTGATCGACCCGCCGGGGTTCTGAGACTCAAGCTTGGCGTAGAGCTCGCAGTGGCCGGTGGCGAAATTGCGCAGCCGAACCAGCGGCGTGTTGCCGATCAGGTCGAGGACGTTGCCGTAGGCGGTCATGCGAATCGCGAATTGCTCAGCCGCGAGACGGTAAGGGTAACGCAGCGATTTGTCGATTATTCACAATTCGAGCCGCTCTGAATTCATTCCGGTTGGTTATTATTCGCCTTCCTGCGGCGCTTCGGGGAACGTCGCAAGATCGCGGTGCTTTCGATTCGAGCCCCCGAGGGAGCGAACGCGACTTGACACGTCGACCAACCGTTCCAAACCGTCAGGTCCGAAATCAGGGAGAAGCCAAATGGAAAGAAGAACACTGCTTTGTGTAGTCCTCGCGTGCTTTGCCTTCACAAGCTGCGCGATACAGCAGCGCATCGACGTTACGGCGCCGACGAGTCAGGAGTGCCGCGGGGCCACATGCGACATCGATGTATCGGTGAGCGGCAACGAAATCGTCGTTGTCGACTACGCTATCGTCAAGCAGCCCGTAAACATCCGCTGGAATCTGCCTAACGGGAGCCCCTATACGATCGCGATCGACATCATCGGCGGTGGCTCTGTATTCCGCTGCAACGCGAACGGTCAGCGCCAGTACATCTGCATTGACAATAAGGAAGGCGGGGTCAAAGTCTACAAATACACGATCAAGCTGACCGGCCCCAATAATCTCGAAAAAGACCCGTACATCGTCAATGATTGACGGCGGGCGTTTCATGTTTGTGGCTTCAACACAAAAATTTGCGTCGTTCTGCACGGAGATCGGCGTGAAAAAAAAGACGGCTTTATCCGTTTTGGTTTTCGCCTTGACCTTGGGAGGCTGCGCTGCCCAGCCGGTGCAGCCGCCTCTCGCAGAAGCGACGTGTCAGGCGAGGTCGTGCAAGATCAAAGTCGATGCGTCGGCGTGTGAAACCGGCGGGCGCCCGTCAGTCGACATCGGCAAGATTCACATCAAGGGCAACAAGAACATCCAGATCGTTTGGGAAGTGCAGCACGCGCGATACGAATTCCGTCTGGGTCGAAGCCTTCTGCTCAAAAACCCGCGCGGCGATCCAACGGGCCAGTTCTCGGGCAAGTTCGTGCTCGGCGCAAACGATCAGCCCGATGCAAGTCTCAAGAAGGGCAAGAAGATGCAATGGCTCGACGCGAATATCGTCGTCGACAACAACGAGTATCCGTACGAGATTGTCCTTTTCGATGCGGCGGACAACACCTGCACGCTCGATCCGATCATCGTGAACGACGGCTGACGCCGCGTCATCAACGGCCGCTCTCGAGCCACTTCCGTACTTCGTCGATCGCCTGCTCGTAGGACAGTGTGCGGCCGGTGGCTTCATCAGCGGCAAAGCTCGCTTCGCCGAACCCCTGACGCCCTTTGACGATCAGCGGAGTAAGGAACGCGTCGTCGGCGGGGTCGCGAACGATGCCCGTGTAATCCATGTGCGCCTCGGCCGCGCCATAAAAGCGTGCAGCGCGTTGCCAATCCTGGCGTAGAGATGCAAGACCGGCCGACACTTCGAGAACGCTTTGGCCGGCCGATTTGGAGCCGATCTCCTCGGCGATCGCGATGACATCGAGCAGCATTTGGGCGGCCCGATCGATTGCGCCGCGCACGATCGCCACCATTGCGAGATTTAGAAGGCCAATCGCGATCGTATTCTGGTCGCCGAGCTCGCGTCCAAGCGAAAGCACCTCGACGTACAGCGGCTCGGCCGCAGCAACGTCGCCTTCGAGGCGATAGATTTGTGCCTGCAGGTTGATGGCGGCGGCAACGTCGCGCTTGCTGCCGACTTCACGCGCCAGCGTCAATGCTTCATCCGAGTAACCGCGGGCCGTAGTAATGTCCCCTCGTCCGAGCGCCGCCCACACAAGCGGCTGCAAAACGGCCGCGACCCTGTTGCGGTCATCGATTTCCTTCGCGATCGCGAGGCTTTCCTCGAGATGCTGCTGGGCTTCTTCGTGACGGCCCATCAGCGAGCAAAGCTGCCCGGCGCAAAACTGCGCACGGCTTCGCAGCGCATCGCGCTTCTGCGCTCCTGCGCGGCCGAGCGCTTCGATCGTGATCGCGTATCCCAATGCGAGATAGCCGCGATAGACCCAATATTGCTTAACCGCATTGACCAATCGCAATCCAAGCTCCGCCCCGTTTTCGCCCTCGTTGCACCACGCGTGCGCGGCGAGCAGGTTTTCTCCTTCGAGATCGAGCCGAGCGAGCCACGTGCCTTGCTCGGGACCGAACAGCGCGGCCCGCGCCTTCTCGGCCAATTCGACGAAGTACGCGAGATGGTGATTGCGCGCGAGCGATTCGTCGTCGGCGCTCGCGAGTCTCTCTTGCGCATACTGGCGCACCGTTTCGAGCAAACGATATCGACCGGTCAAAGGATCCAGCGCGACCAGCGACTTCTCGACCAGGCGAGTCAAAAGATCGACGATGTCCGCGCTATTCAACTCGCCCCCGGCGCACACCGCCTCCACGGCTCCGAGCGTCCATCCCCCAACGAATACGCCAAGACGCCAAAACATGATTCGTTCCGGCTCCTCGAGCAAGTCATAGCTCCAATCGATCAGAGCCCGCAGTGTTTGTTGTCGCGGGAGTGCTGTCTGATCGCCCGCCCGCAGCAGTCGAAAGCGATCGTTGAGCCGCGCGGCGATGTTATCGACGGACATCGCGCGCACGCGTGCCGCCGCGAGCTCGAGCGCGAGCGGTATGCCGTCCAAGCTACGACAAATCTGCGCGACCGCCGTCGCATTCTCGTCTGTCAAACGAAAAGGCGGCTGCGCCGCGTTCGCTCGGTCGACAAACAGCCGAACGGCTTCGTAGCGGCTTAGCGCCGCGGCCGAGCTTGCCTGCGGCTCGGGGGCCGCCAGTGGCGGCAGAGGGTACAGCGCTTCGCCGGCAACGCGTAGATTCTCGCGGCTCGACGCGAGAATCTTCACGTGTGGGCCCGCTTGCAGTAGTTGTCTCGCAAGTTCAGCGCATGCGAGCGGCAGATGCTCGCAGTTGTCGAGTATGAGCAACAGGCGCCTGTCCCTGACGAACTTGACCAGGGCCTCGGCCACCGGACGTCCGGCTTCTTCCTTGACAGCTAACACCGACGCGACAGCTTGCGGAACCAACCGCGCATCGGTCAGCGGTGCAAGCTCGACAAACCATACGCCGTCGGGATACTCGTCGATCACGTCGGCGGCGACT